>JBFHKR010000013.1:0-31737 GCA_041595255.1 Chlorobiota bacterium | reverse complement strand
TGTTGGTTCCTCTATTCGTTTAAGTTGCTCAAATTGTCTTCAATTTCTGTCTATTCTTTGTCAAAACGCCTTATCTGAAGACATTAGAGGATAAAACATGGCGTTTAACGGTTAGGAGAAGATAGTTTATTACTTCTAACGTATTTGCGAAGATTCTAATACGCCGTCCAAACGATGAACAGTAAAGAATTGAGCGGACTTTGAGGGTTATTCCAATATAAAACTATCAATTTTCTACTAAATGGAAGTCAATTTAAAATAAAAAGACAGACTACTAACGTTGATGCTAGTAACCTGCTTAATTGAACTACGCCTTATTCTACCTTTTTGCTAAATACTTGTTATATTTCTCAAGTTCCCTGATATAGGACAGATTAAATACAGACTTAAAATTTAAACTATTATGCAACTAAAAAGCATTTCATTTGTTATTATTACGATATGCAATTTAATTTTATGAATTAGGAGTTCTTATGAAGTTATTTATACTTACTTTGTTATTTTCAATGTATGGACTTGATCTATATAGTCAGGACTGTGGCACTTTTCATTTATTTAATTTCAAAGATACTTTAATTGATGATTGGGTTTGGGATGAGCCTAGAAAAGGATTTTATTTTGATATGAGTTATGATGAATTGACTGGAGATAACACAGGGTATATTAGCTTTGCCTTAGTTGATTTACAGGGAGATACACTTACAGATACAGAATATTACAGGTGGAGTTACTTTTTTCCTTTTGAAGCAGGTGACACTAATCGCTATAAAATGGTCTATAAGGAAGGTGTGACTTCTTTACCAATCAATTTTGAAGGATATTTAGTTACTTATAACCCAGAGTGCTCTATACCTATCAGTTTCGTAACTTCTGAAGTAATTGAAAGTTTGAATGATGAAGAGTTAGAATTATTTCCAAATCCAAGTGATGAGTATTTGAGTATCAGGAGTAATAAAGTAATTCAGAGAATCGAAATATTAGATGTAAATGGGATTAAGCAATTATCAGTTGTTAATCATAATAGTATTGATATAAGAAATCTAATGAGCGGTATATATATAATTAAATTAACCTATCATGACAATAGTCAGAGGTTCAGAAAATTTATCAAAAACTAATATTAATTCTACTATTAGTTAGATAATGTTAAAGAAGTGAAAACATTGAATATTATGACTTTTAAATTAATAAGCCAACACAAATAATGTTGGCTTATTTTGTTTAAATGAACTATGAAAAAGCGAGATGCTAGACATTCCTAATTGCTTGATATTTGTTATATCTCTCAAGTTCTTTAGAATAAGATTGATTAAACACAGACTCACCAACTTGAATTTTAAGATATTCTACAATTAGAACTTTATCTCTAGGTGTAATTCTGTGTTCACTAAATTTACCGCTAAGGAAATTCTTATGATTATTAGGATAAATATTTGTGGATACTTCTGTTAATCTAATTCCTAAATCGTAAATAGTATCCCGTAATAAAAAGAAGTTGTTTTCTATTATTTCTGTTATATTCATTTCAGACCTCCTAAGCTACTGCTTTTCTTTAATGCAGCAATTACTTCATTGTAGTCAAATAAAACAGTATGACCAGCTTTAATGAAAGGGATTTCACCTTTCTTTCTTAATCTCCACAATGTAGTGGACGATATGTTGAGATTATGACAAATCTCTGGGATAGTTTGTAATCGTTTTTCATTCGATTCCATGTTAACACCTATTAATAAGTTATTAAAAAAATAAATTCTTTGAATTGAATTATTATTAGGTGCAAAGTCGGCATTATTTGAAATCTTGATTGACTGGAAAAGGGGTAGAAAATATAGTAGTTATTAGCAGTAATTAGCAGTTTTCTATTATTTTTCAATTTTGAGAAAATTGAGGATATATTTTTCTAGGTTTGATTTAAACACTTTTAAATTTTTGTCTGAAGACTCACCTTTTTTGATTTCTCTTTCTTTGTCACTTAAAGCTTTTATAGCTTCAGTGTAATATATTTCTTGTGAGTTACTTTGCCCTTCGTACTTAAAAATTAGTCTTTTATGAAACCATATATGCTTCTCAAAAAAATATTTGAAAATATAACCAATCATATATTTTGTTAAATCTTTTCTCCAAAGATTAAAAGAATTACCACTTATAGTTACGTGAGAATGATTTTGATCAGAAATAAACTCATCCTTATCAACATCAATTTTAAAATGTAATGATAGAAAGTTAAAAATCTCTTCAATTGATAATTCAAGTTTTGGCTGTACTAACGTTTCTACATTTGGATTTTTACTTATACGAAGTTCCTTAATCCTATTATCTAAAAATTCATAAAACCAATCTTTCTTGGCTAAAACTTGTAATATGAACTTTTGGTCTCCTCCAAGATGCTCAATTATTCTACCTTTATCCCTTTCAGATAATACTGGATTCTTAACATCGGTGAAAGCTATTGTTGTTTCTATTGGATAACTTTCTATATCTTCTACTTCAGGCATATTAAAATAGAACTCATCTAATTCTAATCTAAATTTTTCAAGTTCTTCTAAATTAGTAATCCCATCTAATGCTTTTTTTAGTTTTACTTTTGAAGCTCCAATTATATAGTTAAACCCAAACGAAAGCTCTTTTTCTTTAAGTGATAATGACATAGTGATTTCTTTTTTTTAACGAATGTCTATCTAGACAAAATACTATTTGTTTAAATTAAATAAATTCGTAATAAATTATACGTAGAATAATATAATTCTAAGAAGAATTTTATATATTATTGTTTACTATTATGTTAAAATATTAACATGTAAACTTATAACACCAGATATATTAATAAGTTATAATTGCTATTGTTACTACTGAACGTAGTGAAGGATCCAGGTCTATAATTGCCTAGACTCTTTCCAAGCCAAATGCTTGGGTAGTCCCATGACTGTGGAAAAGGAAGTGTTAACTCCTAGATTCTTCTCACGCCTAAGGCCTGAATCAGAATGACACTTTCCAACCCCTAAAAAAACGGCTCACTCAATTAAGAGCAAGCCGTTTAAAATTCATCAATTTAGTGCTGGAAGACTTAGAACGAAAGTTCAGCTCCTATGAATATATTACGCTCGGGACCACCGAAAAACTGTCCGCCTTCTCCTGCTGCTGCATATAGATTATTAGTCAGATTGTTAATCTGTAGGTGAACTCTTATTCCCTGAGTCCCCATAAAATTAGTAAAGTTATACGATAGATTTGCATTCATAAAGTAGTATGAATCAACTTGGTTATCCGCATAGTAGCCACCACCTAGATTCGTTTTTATTCTAGTATCGGTAGTCAATAAATCACCAAAATTATCAGTCATAAAGCTGCCAACATAATTAGCTGAAAGTAAAATATTAAATTCGCTTAACTTATAATTTAGTGTAAATGCTCCCATTAGATCTGGGAATCCAGCTATTCTATTACCATCTAATGCAATTGTAGTACCATCTTTCAAAGCAAAATTGTAAGTGATTATCTTATTCTGACTAAATGATCCATTAGCATATAAGTCCAATCGCCCATTACTGTTATCAAATGCTTTCATTCCTGCCTCGAGCTCGATTCCATAGTGCAAAGTCTGTTCAGCATTACCATCTATCGGAGCACCGAACTGATCTAACTGACCACTTTTCACTAACTCATCTCGCAAATCCATAACATATATATTACCAGAAAGATTATAAGTTTCAGAAATATAATTCCATCCAGTTTCTATGTTTAACATTTTTTCTGGTTTTACTAAGGGGTTCGAGAAGTCATATCCGAACGAGTCATTTCCTAAAGCAACTTGTCTAAATTGAGGTCTAGAACCTCCCCAGGAGTTACTAGCGTTATACAAATTAGTCATTCTTGGTTCTCTTTGAGTATAAGCAGCTGATAAATATACATTCTGTTCAGGGGTATAGTTCCAATTAACACCAACTCTAGGATTCAAGAATAAATACTCTACATTGAATAGGTCTTCACTTCCACTTGTTGCCACTCCTTCTGCATTCGGATATGGGTTCACAGTACCAGCAAATTTGTCATTAGCTATACGATATGAGTGATAGACTAATTGCGCTTCAGCACTTACCATCAAATCTTCATTTATTTGATATTGATTTCGAGCGAATGCAGAGAAGATGTCTCTAAATCCGTCGTATTCGTAGAACTTGTAGTCTGGGTCATATCCTTCAGGTAGGTTTTCAGCGAACTGCAATTTGCCCCAATGGTCAGATTGGTGAATACGTATCTCGGCACCAGTTGTTAGTACATTGCCTTCAGTTTCCCAAACCAAACGAGGAATCCAACCACCTTGCTTATTGCCAACCCAAGCTCTTATTATAGGATTGCCAGGGCTAGTAGCTCCTGGGTAAACTTTATCGAAACCGAAGCTAGATGAATCTGTATAACCTGCACCTGAATAATCAAAGTATCCATTACCTTCGAAGTAGTATAGTGATGATTTTAAAGTTAGATTATCAGTTATATACCAGTCATTTAATAGCTCTATGTGAGGTGAGCTGAACTCTTCGACTTCTTGATCTCTTGTATTGGCACCCCAAGAAAATTCTCGTCCATCTGCACCATATTCCCAATAGCTATAGTTCTCTCTACGCTTTACAGCATCAGTAATATAGTCTTTTGGTAAACCAACATACGCTAGTCCATCTCTTTGTGAACTTCCATATATATTGACTTGCGTCTTCAACTTTTCATCAAAACGAATAGCTGATAGGAAATAGCTATTTAGATATGCGAAAGATTGATCTCTATATCCTTCGGAATTTATCTGACTCATTTTTCCATAAAAAGCATATTTTTCGTTAACTAAACCCGATGAATATTCTAGTTTTAGCTTGTTCGTATTAGACTTGATTATATCGCTGCCGCTAAATTCTTGAAATCCATTACCAGCATAAAGTCGAATACCAGGATTGTTGATGAACGCTGAAGTTGTTAGGTTAATACTCCCTGCTATAGCTGCCGCTCCGTAGTTAGCAAGCCCTGCTCCACGCTGTACTTGAACTTCACCCAAACTCTCTTGCAAATCAGAAAGGTTGATGAAATATACATTATGGTCTTCTGGGTCGTTTTGTGGGATACCGTTAACTAATACTGAAATACGTCTTTGGTCGAAACCACGTAATCGTAGATTTGTATAGCCAATACCATTACCATTTTCGGTGAACGTGTATATAGATGGCATAGTTTGAAGTAAGTTCGGCAAATCTATATTAGAAGTAGTTTTCTCTAATTCTGCCTCTGTAATCTCGGAGAATGGGACAGGTGATTGTCTTTCCTTTGCTTTAGTCGAAGTCACCGTTATAGACGGTGCTTGATACGTTTTGATAGTGTCTTTATCTTCAGCCCTAAGGTTGAAAAAGGAGCAAACTACTCCAAGTAAAATTAGCTTTTTAAACATATATAGCCCTATAAAGATTTATTAATAAATTACTAAATCCGTTTGAGAGCCCTGATGAGCAAAAAATGCTTTGTAGATATAAGTGGGTGTATATTCCACCGTTTTCCTACGCAGGTACTAACCTGATCAGGTGCAAGGAGTTTTATCTCAGCCGACCAATTAACTCGGTCAGCACCTCCAACGGGAATACAAATCTAAATAAGAAAAATGGAAGAAGCAAATAGGGGAGATAGTTTCGTCACTCTGAGCGAAGCGAAGAGTCTGTGCAATTTCAATTGTCCGAATCACGAACCAAACAGATTTAGAGATTACACTGAATATTTATTTTTTTGGTGTAGAGACTTATTGAATACATCTCCAAAAGTTGCTAGTCTTTCAGAGCGGAAAGTAGTGGAGTGTCTGTGCTGAGCCCGGTCGAAGTAAAGTGTCCATGTGAAATGAAGGGCCAAAGAAAAAACACTAAGGTTGTATTCATTTTTTACTGAACAATCTTAACCCACCTAAATCCTCCCTTGACAGAGAGGAGTTACAAGGGCTTTACATTTTATTTCAGTTTAAATTGAATTAAATAATTCACTTGTTCTCAATACCTTAGCAAACTCGCCATTCAGATTAGCCAAGGTAGTCTGATGAATTAATTCCGAATCGAATTTCTCGCCATTAACACCGACTCTATCAAAAGTGGCAGTAGCATCAGAGACAACTATAGTATCATACCCAAGATTCCCAGCCATACGCACAGTAGTTGATACACAATGATTAGTCGTCAATCCAGCTATTACGAGAGAATTTATTCCATTATTGGTCAATCGTTCATCCAAATCTGTCCCAATGAAAGCACTATTGACAGACTTTATGATTTCTATTTCTTTATTCGTTGGTTCCAATTCTTCTATGTAGCCGAAACCAGATTTTGAAATATGTAGGGGAGAGGCAGGGTTAGTCGAACTATGTCTTATGTGGTATATAGGCAAACCTAGCGCACGCCATTTGTCTAGCAATAACTTGCAATTAGCTTCAGCATTCCTGTTATTTCTATTCCCTCCCCAATACGCCTCATCATCGAATCCCTTTTGTAGGTCGATTAGTAGGAGGGCGGGGGACGATACATTATTCATCTTCTACTTACTCCGCTTATCCCACCAATATTTTTTAACTAGAAACACTACTATGGCTAGTCCAATTAATGGGAATATTATTTTACCGTATAGCGATAGATACTCAAGAATTGCTTCAAAGTTATTACCGAATACTACTCCCAAATATATCAATATACTATTCCATATCAGAGCACTAATTGCAGATAGGACAACTGTTTTTTTAAAATCTAAATCAGATAAACCCGCAAAGAAAGAAATGACAGCCCTAGTACCTGATAAAAACCTATTAGCTATTATCAAGTAATATCCCCACTTTCTGAACCACTCCTCGGGCTTTTCCAGGTCTTTTTCATTTAGAAAAGGCATTTTACTCGATGCAACTAATCGATTACCAAAATTATTACCCAAATAGAACATAATCATAAACCCTACTAATGAACCTGCTGTAGCCAAAAGAAGTAAAGGAATAAAGCCAATGGTACCCAAAGCTATTAGTGAACCCATAAAAACTAAAACGGAATCGCTAGGGGAGGGTGGAAATATATTCTCAAGCATAGTAATAAAAAAAGCGAAACCAAGTACCCAATACCACTCCAAATGAGAAAGAAATTCGATTGCGGCATCTAAACTGTGTAAACTTTCAAACATTATTGTAGTCTAACAAAATTGAAAAAATCAATATAATTAATCAAATGTACTTTTTTTGAAAATAATACTTGGAAATTAAATATTATCAGAATAGTTTTGATTCACTTTTGAACCTCGTTTCAAAAAATATGAAAACTATTTCAACTAACATATTGACCAATAATAACATAAGGGCAAACCGAATGCCTAAGATGTGGTATATGCCTATGCTCAAGCAGAGTATTATGCATCGCCATATTTCTATGCGCTAGTACCGCATATCCTATTTCTCCCGTAGTCGTCAATATTTGTTTATCTGAAAAATCTAAATTGTTTTTGTTGAAATGGAATTATTATCTATTCTCGCTTTGATAAGCGTTTTTGTTTTCTCTATTAGTGCTGCCCTATCGTCTATCCAAAAGAAGTACGATATGTTTGGTATATCATTCGTTACTTTTGTTACTGCCGTAGGTGGTGGTACTGTTCGCGATTTGCTTCTTGGTTGTCACCCATTATTCTGGATGGAAAATGTATGGTTTGTGGTTTCTATAATGGCTGGGATAGGTGTTACATTTGTATTCAAGAAAAGAATATTATTCCTGAAGCAAACTTTCTTTCTTTTTGATACTTTGGGTATTAGTTTGTCTGCTATATTAGGTACTCAGAAAGCGATAGACTTTGGGGTGAGCCCATTCATAGCTATTTTCTTCGGATTAGTAACAGCTGTATTTGGCGGTATAATTAGAGATATGATGACTAATCAAATACCACTAGTTTTCAGAAAAGAGATCTATGCATCTGCTTGTTTGGCAGGAGCGTTCATCTATATTTCTCTACAATATATAGGTGCACCACTCTGGTTGCTTTATAGTGTACCGACTGTCTTCATATTTGCAATCCGAATAATCTCTATCAAGTATAAGCTATCGCTACCGAGAGTGAGTTTGTAAGGTGGGATTACTCTTTTATAAATTTGCCAATGATTGTATTAGTTCGGTTACTAAGGCGTACTAAATATACCCCAGTGGGGTATCTAGATACGTCAAGTTTAAAGAGTTGATTTTGCATTGTCTCTGCATCTAAACTAATCGACTCTATTATATCTCCTTTTTGGTCAATAACTGTAAATTCAGATGATAGGTCTATATCAGTTAGATTAATGTATAAGACTTTACTACTTGGGTTTGGGTAAATGTATAATAAGTTACTTGTGTTTTGTTCTGATACATTAGTTAAGTTATTATCGAAAGGATTATACTTCAAAACTTTATTACCTGATTCAAAAAAGTATGTGGAATCAGTATAACAAATGATTTGTTCATTTGTGACATTACTAATATTGTCTGTGAAAATTAATTCTCCTTCGAGATCAAAGATATTGAAATCTACAGAGTTCTCGCCTCTCATTTTAGTTGATACCAACCATTTATCATCAGTACTGAAAATAACACAATCGCCCAAAGACTTATTAATATTTTGAATAACTTCTACATTTGTACTTGTAATCTGATTTAAAAAATGTTTAGTATAACTTATTTCACCAAGTTGAGAATATTTGGTTACATAATAATAGTAATCATAATAAACTAGATTGTCGATGTTCGATGTTGTGTAAGATGTAAACCTAGCTCGAGGAACATAACTATCATTTGATTTAGTATTGTGATATTTTAAATCTTTAATTTTTAGACTATCTAATGATAACATTTTTAATTTGGTATAAGAAGCTCCTCCTTTATTTCCCTCTGAATCATATCTATCACTTACTGCTAGAATCCTATTGTTCCTCGGATTCCACAAATTATATCTATCAAAATAGAACCCATAATCTAAGCTTTCTTTCAGTGGTAAGTTTGAATTCAAGTTAATAATATTAAAAAAATGGTTATTGGATCGGAATGTCGAATGACTCTCTTTTAAATTTCCAGTAAAGATTAACAATGAATCATTTAGTAATCCAAAGTTCCTGTCTATCTCAGGGTCCCAATAAGGTAAATCTTTCCCACCTGTTATAATTGTATCTTTGTTGTTGAAGTTAACGACACTGTACCAATAGTCGTAATTTTTTGTTTTTAGACTGTCGTAAATAAGAAACACTTGTTTCAAACTGTCATCGGCTACCGCGAAACTGTGTGTAGTATCATCGAAGACTATTTCTTTTATTACCTTCCCAGTATTTAGGTCTACTTTTTTAATTGAGTGTTTGCTCTCAACAATTAATGCATTTTCATCGAGTATATACCTCATATTGCCAACAAGTGTGTCTGAAGATAAATAACTTTTATCAGTTTTCTCCCACTCAGCAATCAAACTGAAAGAAGAAAAACACAAAACGATTATGATAATTAATACTCTCATAATTCTATGTCTGTTTATTTTAATTAACTAACTTCAACAAATATACAAAAAAACCTCGAACATTGTCCGAGGTCTTCATAAAATAGATTTTATTTAATAGTGTCTCTTTAGCTTATCCTGATTTGTATAATCAATTCATTTTATACTGTTCTCTGTATTCTGAAGGACTTAGACCTTCTTTCTTTTTGAATAATCTTGAAAAATATTGAGGGTACTCGAAACCTAATTCATAAGCAACTTCAGATATGCTTTTATTGGGATTAAGCAATATATCTTTCGCGATATCAATCAAATATAGTTGCAGGTGTTCTGTTGTGGTCTTACCAGTTTCTAACTTTAATGTGTCGCTTAGATATCGCTGAGAAACAGACATTTTGTTAGCTAATTGTTCTATACTAGGAATTCCATTTTCTTTTAGTTGACCTGATTCGAAATAATAATCAAGTTGGTTATTGAATTGTTCTAATAAGTTATTAGAGAGCTCTTTACGGTTAATAAATTGTCTTTCGTAAAATCGGTTAGCATATTTTAAAAGGGTGCTTAGCTGAGAAATAATAATATCTTTACTAAATTCATCCTGGTTATTATGGTATTCTACTTCTATATTCAACACTATCGATTCTATCAATTTCTCTTCTTTCGGAGATAGATGCAATGCTTCGTTGGCGGAGTAAGAGAAATAACCATATTTCTTGATTTGTTGTGCTAACTCCGTACCGTTTAGGAAATCTTCGTGAAAATTTATAGAAAAACCTTTCTGATCAAAGATTACTCTGCTATCCCATTGCAAAACTTGTCTGGGAGCAATAAATATAAGTGCTCCATTATTAAAATCATATTTCGTTCTACCATAATTCAGATTCCCTTTTATTATTTTTTTGAGACTTATAGAATAGCAATCATTCGTAATTGGTGGTGAGCTTTCTTTCGGACAAGGTAAGAAACTGTCATCAAATGCTGACATTACACTTAACATCGGATGCTCAGGTTTAGGTAATTCCATATACTCAAAAAAATCGGATAGAGTTTTATAGTGTTTCATATTATTTTTCTGGTCTTTCTATTTTTAATAATTGTTGATTATAAGCTTCTATTCTAGCATGTGCGGTACCGTCTATTAATAATATTATAACCATCAAGGCAATAGTAGTAATACTTATAGCTCGCCAAGTTGGACTATCGATAAATAAAATTAGAATAGCGGCTATTGCGATTATCAATGGAATAATTTTGAAAACTATAGTTTGATATTCCTTCAATGTACTTTCTACTCGTGCTAGTTCGGATTCTACAAAGATAGATGAGTTGTTTTTGTACGCAATTTCGAACTCTTTAACTCTCGATTTATTTGTAAAGTATAGTCCGAAACCGATTATCATAAGTATTAAACCTGCTATAAGTGTAGGTATTATGTATGCCTTTGCTATATCAGTTTTTCCTAATTGCCAGAACCCAACACTAGCCAAGGCAAATAAAAAGCCGAAAAGTATAAAGAATTGAGTAGAAAAAACTTCTGCTTTTGCCCAATCAGTTGCTATTTTTAGTATTTCCATTTTATTTTATTTTTAATGTGTTAAACAAATTAATTAAAATTCCATTTTATTCCTGTTTCTTTCTCAGATAGATCCCATAATCTTGCTGAAATTTCATTGTCTTTAGCATGAGGTTCTAATTTATGTTCTCGAACCGGACCTGTCCAATTATTTCTTCCCATTGGACCATAAAATCCTTTTTGATCAAGATTCTCTTCAGTAGCACACATCAATTGGGGGTAAGCACCTTTTTCAGCTGATTGGGTCAATGGTAACATTTTCATCAAGCCAAATGTTAATCTCATAATTAAACTACCGCTAGTATCGATTAGAGAAGTTCTAGATGAACCTGGGTGACATGCATATATTTTAACATCAGACTTACCAACTTTCTCCAATCGATTCTGTAATTCATAAACAGACATAATCTGAGCTAATTTACTTTGGCTATAAGCATTGTTTCCTGTATAATCTTTATCCCAATTCAAATCGTCAAATTTGATTGTTTTAATCCCCATATTGTACCCCATAGATCCTACTGTTACTATTCGACCTTTAGATTTTTCTATAATAGGATATAATAATGCTTGCAAAGTAAAGTGCCCGAAGTGATTCACTCCCATTTGGCTTTCCCATCCATCTACAGTCTTAATTTGATTAGGTACTTGTGCGATAGCCGCATTACAAATTAATGCATCGATACTAGTGTTATATTTTAGAACTTTTTCAGCAGCTTTCTTTACTGATGCTTGCTCTGCTAGGTCCATTTGGATGTAACTTACGTCTATATTATTACCAAGATTCTGTTTTAATAAGTCAATGGTATCTTCTGACTTTTTAGAATTTCGGTTTAGCATCACTACTTTAGCACCCTTGGAGAGCAATATCCTCGCGGCTTCGTATCCAGTACCACTAGTAGTACCAGTTATAACAAATGTCTTACCACTCTGAGGTTTCATTAACTTAGGTGTCCAGCCTTCTTTGCCGTTTGTAATTGTATTCATCTTTATTTTTCCTATTTATTAAAAAGAATTATACAAAACTAAGTCTTGTGATTACGAATGATTTATACAGAATCTCGAATCTTGTATACTTTTTAGTTTATTATAATATTTTAATATGCTCTCTCAAACCAAATTATTTAAATAAAGTATAAGCTGTCGCTAAAGAGGGTGAGAATGTAGGGGGGGTAACGTCACTCAGAGGTACGAAATATTCGAAGAAACTAGGGTTAAGGTAGTAGTTGAACATAAAATTCTTTACTCGGAATTCCATTACATTGTCTCAGAATTTCCTTTTCCTTATGGTAATAAAATTGGGCCTAAGATATCCACCCATAAAACGAAACCTAACCCCCCTCCCAATAATCCACTAACAAAGAATGTCAATCTAATCTGGTGTGGAATTATTCTAAAAATCACATAAGCAGAAACTAATATACCCAAAGCACCTAATAATAATTGAATTGTACCCTCCCAGAGACCTAATCCCCTAGATATATAGACTTCATCTCCGCTAAAAAAGCTGCCATCAGGAGAAATGAGCTCAAATACAATTGATATTGCTAGATTAAACACTTCTCTCAGCCAAAATAGTGACAGAAAAACAGCAAGCCAATCAATCCATTTTAGTCCAAATTCTTTATATCGATTTTTCCTTAGTATTAATACAATCAGACCTATCAACCCTGTGAAAATAGTTTGTATTGGACCACCTAAGGTAATCCAGAATCCATTTGATATTAATTTCTTAGTTAATCTTCGATATTCTTCCTTCTTTTCGAAATCTGTGTTACCTTCTATCTCATTTTTATATTCAGAATAAATTTTTTCTCGTTTTTCGACCAATTCCTCATTATAGTAAGTCATACTATCATAGAAAAGAGTAGTTTCATATCCTAAAAATTCCGCTACTAATATGTGACCATATTCGTGACTAACTGTTCCAACAGCAGTGAAAATTACGAATGTAGTTGTTAGTATTAAAAGGGCTTTTATGTCGATTGATTTTTTCATCTTTTTATCCAAATATACGGAAATCGGTTGAACACTTCGAAAAAACCTCGAATAAAATACAATTTCCTTCTAAAATAGATTCTTAGCATTCAGACATTCTAGAACTTTTTTACATTGTATTCAATGTCCTTGATCTTTAATTTTAACCAAGTCCAATTGCCACTTTCTAATTTCCAACTAGCTTCGCAGTTGACAGGAATTTTTATTCCATTACGTTCTTCAGTTTTTGTAGCGACGACAGTCCATTCCGTAGGCATAACTGAATTAGTGTCTTGATAACGCATAGCTACAAATTTTTTAAAGTCTCCTTTTTCGTCAAAGTGGAATTCCCCCGAACCTTTTGTACCTTTATATTCCATAGTGGCTTTGGCTGAATATTCGCTTAATGAATCCCACTTAATATACGAACTCAATGCTGCCGAAGGGTACCAAACTATTTCTGCTAAATATCTCTGTAAAGTTGCTTGGTTAATGTGTTCGTGATTTTTAGCTTCAACAACAGGGAATAGTGAAAATAGTTTTATTATCATCTCGCCTTGACCATTTTGGAATTTATCACGACCCATGACATCAAATATTGAGTTCATTTGAGTTGAAATACTCCAATTGAATGAAGGTGGCTGAACAGTAATATATTGTTCCGCAGTACCATAGTTCCATTCTGATTGTTCCAGCTTCAATTTAAGTTCTAATTCCTGAACTAAATGCGCGTTAGAAATCGGACTTTTACCAATTATTCCATTGTTCATTAGCCACTGTTGAACGATATACGGTAATCCCGAAATAGTCTCTTCCGTTATCACATCTTTAGTTATATTCTTAGAATTTTCAAGCATAAAAATTCTTTCTTTTAAAATCTTATTTTTATAACTAAAACTAGAATAAGCTATCATTACAGACACTAGTATTATGAGGTTTGCTATAGTACCGAATTTTGCATCAGACCAATAATTGAATATCAAAATTTGTGAAACAACTACAGCTGAAAATCCAATTAACCACCAATATTCGGATTTAAATATTAATAAAAGTATTGTAAATACAAAAAGGATAAATGTAAACAACCAAACTAATCCGAAAGTCCTGGAAATAGGTTGTGTAATAGCATTAAATTGAAATATTTCAAATGCTTTCAGAAATCCAAATAAATGGATAATTCCGTGTATTCCAAGTAATATTATTAAAACTAATCTCATTGTTTTTATGTTTATGTCTAATTATTCAAATATAATAAAATACCTTCTTTAAACCCCACTAAAAAACCTCGAACAAAATCCGAGGCCTTTTTAAAATATAAATATATTTTACCCGAGCTTAATCTCTATTTGCTTATGCCCTTTCTATAGCAAACTCTGGGACAATATTAAATATCTAGTCAACTAACAGGTTTAGTGAAATTGCTACAATTAATTGAAAAATTGGAAGATAACTCACCTTGTAAATAATTGTAAAAATTTAGAAAAAGTATTATATTCAGATTCTCGATATTAAATTATTTAAAATAAGAGGTTAGACATGAGAAAAGTTTTATTAACTACTTTAGTCCTATTATTAGGGGTAATTAATTTATTTGCGACTGATGTAAAACTCGAGCTGAAAGTTTATGACGATACTTTCTATTCTGACGAAGAATTCAATGCATCACTAGATATATCAAATATTAATATACTGACAGCACCAGAAGTCAACGTAGTATTAACAATCAAAGATATTAATGATGAAGAAGTCTATACGGAAACAAAAAAGATTACTGACCTTGAACCAGATGAAACTAATAAAGTTGATTTCAAACTAGATTGGAACTATGGTTGGGGAGCATATAACCTCGAATTCGACGCACAATTCAAAGACGAAATACTTCCAGAAAACAATAAAGCTTCAGCGTCTATTAATGTTAAAGTAGGTAGAACAGATGCTATTGACTTGATGATTAGTTATGGTGGTGAAATGACAGGTGATCCTCTTTTTAAAGTAGGATTGTGTTATTTACCTATGACGCCATATATGATCGGAACTGAATTTATAGAGGAAGATGGAGATTTTTCATATACTTCAGAATCAGAATTATGGGGCGGATATATAGAAACTGATAAATATCAAATGTTTGATAAATCAGGCTATTATATATTTGTAAATACAGAAAATGGAGAAGTTACTTCGGAAGAAATCGAAAGTACTCCTGTTACTGTTCCTTCTAGCCTTATCTTAAGTGAAAATAATGTAGTTGCTGGTACACAAGTCAATAATATTACATACGACTGGGTTAGCAACTATATATCAAAACAAAGACAAGGTTCTGTAGTCGATCCCAGAACTTGTGTTCTTATGGTTACTGGATTCAAAGAAAAGTCTGATGCTGAGGAGTCAGGATTTAGAAATATAGCAAATAGATTCAAAGATGAGTTGTCAAAAGAAGATCTAGGCCCAGGGTTAGCCGCTTCTAGTTTTGATCTACAAGAGCAAATAACAGGCCCTGAATTAATAGAACATATAAGAAAAATGAGACTTAAATATGATAAAATCTATTTCTTTTATTCTGGACATGGAACTCGTAACAATAAGCTAAAAACTGGAAATACTCCTTCTGACTATATTTCTTATGATGATTTGATGAAAGAACTATACGATACTAAGGCAGAAGATTTATGCGTAGTTATTGAAGCTTGTTACTCAGGTCAAGCTATAACGGCTGCTCAAAAGATCCCAGATTGGAAAGACAGAAATATTCAAGTTTTTACTTCTTCTGATGCACTTTCAACGAGTAATATATTCCAGGACGCAGTCAATAGCCAATACATTGGTCTATATTCTACTTTGTTCTTCGAAGGATTTGGTAATGCAGCAGCAGATGCAAATAAAGATGGTAAAACTACTCTAAAAGAAGCTCACGATTGGGTACTAGCTCAAGATGGTAAATTCATAAATGAAAATAATGTTACAATAGCTTTGAATAGTTCACAAAACCCTCAAAGTGGTATTAACGTTGACTCAGGCGATTCTGAACTAGAGAAACTTGCTGAGTTATTCAATTTGGCTATCCAAGAAACCTATGATGAGAAAGATACAAAAGATGCTGTAGGAAGAATTAGAAAACAACCTTCTGAAAAGACAGAAGAGGTAAAACCTGATAAACCTAGTAAGAAATTAAGTCCAGAAGATGATGTAGAACCTGTAGTATTAGAGGAAGGTGAATATTTCGGGTGGTTAGATCTGAATAAATATGCTAAGTATGGACATAAAACAGCTTATGTAGTTATGGATTTGGAATTAAATAGCTGGGAATTGTACGAATATGATTGGTACCCTGAGATTGTAGGTGATGATACTTATGACCCATTTGATAACACTGCAATAGTTTTTGGAAGCGATATAGAAGAACCTATAGAAAGAACTATTGAGAATGTCCATGAAGAAGCTGAACCTACAAAAAAAGATTCAGTTTGTGCACTAATTGTTTCTGGTTCTGACGATGAAAGCCAAAGAATGGAAAATTCTTTCAAACTAGATTGTGAAATGGTTGAAAATAATTTAAAAAATGAAAGCCTAGGCCCTGGATTAGATGCCGGTTCTATTCGCAATGAGCACAAACCCGGATTCGAAAAGCTTGACCAAATACTTACAGATATGAAGAATAACTATAAAAAGGTTTACTTTTATTATAGTGGACATGGAACTGAGTCTGGTTGGTTAGGTATAGGTGATTCTGCATGGATGAGTCAAAAATATCTGCTCGAAAGTTTAATGGAAATTAATGCAGAAGAGTACTGTATAATAATGGATTGTTGCTTTTCTGGTAAAGCTAAAGATTTGCTCGATTCTATAAACATACCTGATGGCGCAAAAGTCGAACTGATAACGGCTTCATCAGCAGATAGAGTTTCTTTTACTAATTATCATGATACAGGAAATGATAAAATTGGGTATGGATTCTTCACTTTGAATTTCCTAAAATGCTTCGGATTTCCAGATGCTGATACGGACAAAGATGGCAAAACCTCATTAACTGAGTCGTATAATTGGGTTAAGAATGTAAACCCAACTGATACTAGAGGTAGAAGATTGGATTCATTAATGAGACCTACTCACACAATAATTAGAAAACCAAAAGCTACACCTGAAGAACCTGTTGTGAGAGATGAGGAAGCAGGGGTTGAATTAGAATTCACTGAAATAAAAGCAGAGATGGAGATTGATTTGAAGGTGGATCTATCTAATCATAATTATGGATTGAACCTTAATGATAAAATATTATATGTTTCTCCTGAAGATTCGACTTCTAAAATTTACTATTTAGACCATTCAGGAAACATAGATTTCAATGTTAATATCAAATTCGACTATGTTGATTATTTGCATAACCTACCAACAGAAAATAGTGATGAGCAGAGAGGTGTGATATGGCGTGAAGGTGAAAATGATGAATGGAAACCGCATTATCCATCAGTATTTAATTCTAATAACAACACAATAACTGCATTAGATGTAAAACATTTTAGTCAATGGTCATTGGCCTTAGTCGATAAAGTTTCTAGTGTTGATGAGTTAAATAGTATAACCAATCAGATTGCTTACCCGAATCCATTCAAAAGTGCTCTAAATATTGAATTCAATATCTTAGAGGCAGGTAAATATCAAATTACTATGATTGATATGACAGGACGAGTAATCGATAAGTATGATAATATTTACTTAGATTCTGGGATTAACAAATTACTTTTAGATGGTGGTGAATTAATACCAGGAAGTTATTTAGTTAGAATTACAAAAGGTGATAGCACCAAAGTGATACCAGTTATAAAACAATAGTATATATCTTAGCTTAAAGCCTCGATATTTATCGGGGCTTTTTTTTACTAAATTTTAAAAAAACCTCGAACATTGTCCGAGGTTTTTTTATTTATATTACATAAACTGTGTTACAAATCATTGTTTAAAGTACTCTTCAATTTCTGGTCTGTGATATTCAACAATCCAGTCATTTCGCTTTATATAAATGTCACGAATATTGTCCGCTTTATTACTCCATACAAAGCAACCTCTATCATCATACATACGAAATGCTTTGTCTGTTAACGGATCAAAGAAATAGATTTCTTGAGCTATACCAGGGTCGAACTCCATTTCGGTATTCGCAATTCCATTTAGTATGTTTTTTACTTTAATGTCTTTAACAGGTAGCTTTCCTATAATAATTCTTTTTTCACCTTTTTCTAATACATCATTCCCGTACTCATCTGTTACTATGGAGCGAGTATTAACTATTTCCAAATGATTGTAGAATTTATTAAACCAATCGGCATGAAATTGTTTGTATAAATAGTCGTTTGTTGCATTGAAAATATTTTCGCCTTGAAATTCATAAATTAGAACGTAAATTTGATTCGAACTGTTCATAAATGTTTCATTGAAAATTGTCAATGCCCTTTCAGTTGACTGGTTTACTCTTTCTTTTGTCCCATTCTTTTTGTCACCTCCGAGTTCAAATCTAATATGAACTTGTCCAAAGAGTGAATGCTCTGTGTCGATCTTTGAGTCAATATAGACTCTGTCTAAATATGATTGTAGCTCTTGCCTTAGAATATTGTTATTCATTTCATTGGTTTTCGTATAATAATTAACTCCCCAAATATACAAAAATCCTCACACTCAACATCACAAAAAAACCTCGAACATTGTCCGAGGTTTTTTTAAAAATATAATCTATGTCGATACCGATTAGTCTCTGTATGCAGTAGCTCTTGCTTTTGCATATTCGAAATTCATCTCTGAGATGAACTCAACAGATATAGACTTAGGACATGCCGCCTCACATTCATAGTGATTAGTACATGAGCCAAACCCTTCTTTGTCCATCTGGTCAACCATAGCTAGTGTACGCTTTTTCTTCTCTGCCTGGCCTTGTGGTAGCACGTTTAGGTGCTTTAGCTTAGCTGATGTGAATAACATAGCTGCACCGTTAGGGCAAGCCGCAACACATGCACCACAACCTATACAAGCCGCTGCATCCATTGCTACATCAGCTTTAGATTTTGGTACTGCTATATCATTGGCATCTGGAGCAGAACCTGTTTTGATACTTATATAACCACCTGACTGTATGATTCTGTCAAGCGCGCTTCTATCTACAACCAAATCCCTTATAATTGGGAATGATTTGTTTTTGAAAGGTTCTATATAGATCTCTTGACCATCTTTGAATTTTCT
Organism: Chlorobiota bacterium; assembly: GCA_041595255.1. Classification (GTDB taxonomy): domain Bacteria; phylum Bacteroidota; class Ignavibacteria; order Kapaibacteriales; family UBA2268; genus PGYR01. The sequence goes on along the minus strand of JBFHKR010000013.1, from coordinate 12,473 downwards.
CATGTGTAGCTGACAAGCTGTAGTTGCTTTCTCAGGACCGTGCGGATTACCGTTTATAGTCATAGAGCAAGCACCACATATTCCCTCACGGCAATCATGGTCGAATGCTACAGGGTCTTTGCCCTCTACTATCAAATCTTCGTTTAGTACGTCTAGCATTTCAAGAAATGACATATCTTCAGAAATATCACTAACAGCATATTGCTCGAATGCACCGTTAGCTTTATTGTTCTTCTGACGCCATATATGAAGTTTTAAATTCATTTCAAATTCTCCTTAATTGTTATTTGTAGCTTCTTACAGCTAACTTAACATTTTCAAATTCTAATTGTTCTTTATGCAACTCTGGTCTTTGACCAACGCCTTTGTATTCCCAAGCAGCTACATATCTGTAATCATCGTCATTTCTCTTTGCTTCGCCGTCTGGAGTTTGGTGTTCCTCGCGGAAATGTGCACCAGCCGATTCGTCTCTATCCAAAGCATCATAAGCCATAATCTCTGCAAACTCCAAGAAATCTGCCACTCTCGATGCTTTCTCAAGCGAGATATTGTATTCAGCGCCAGTTCCTGAGATTTTCACATCTTTCCAAAATTCTTCTCGAATTTTAGGTATTTCTTCTAATGCGTGTTTCAGTCCGGCTTCATTTCTTGCCATACCTACTTTATCCCACATTAGCTTACCTAATTTTCTATGGAAGTAAGAAGGAGTTTTAGTCCCTTTTACGTTTATTATCTTATTAATCTTATCTTCAACTTCTTTTACAGTAGCTTTACACTCAGGTGCATCAGCATCAATTTTTTTCAAATCTGCAGTTGCTAAATAGTTACCTATAGTATAAGGTAATACAAAGTAACCATCTGCTAGTCCTTGCATTAGTGCAGAAGCTCCTAGTCTATTAGCTCCGTGGTCAGAGAAATTAGCTTCCCCAATCACATGTAATCCTTCCAAAGTACTCATCAAGTTGTAATCTACCCATAGTCCACCCATAGTATAGTGCGATGCAGGATATATCATCATTGGAGTTTCATAAGGATTGTCACCAGTGATTCTCTCGTACATTTCGAATAGATTACCATATCTCTCTGCTATAGTATCCTTACCCAATCTAGCGATTGCGTCTTTGAAATCTAAGTAAACCCCGTAACCAGTAGCACCTACACCACGACCATCATCGCAAGCTTCTTTTGCTGAACGTGATGATATATCTCTTGGGGATAGATTACCAAAACTAGGGTACTTTCTTTCTAAGTAATAATCTCTTTCATTTTCAGGGATTTCTCTTGGCTTACGTTTATCGCCTTTTGCTTTCGGTACCCATATTCTACCATCGTTTCTAAGTGATTCTGACATCAATGTCAACTTAGATTGATACTCACCACTTACAGGAATACAAGTAGGGTGAATTTGAGTATAACAAGGGTTAGCGAAGAACGCTCCTTTTTTATATGCTCTATATGTCGCTGTTACGTTACATGCTTGAGCATTTGTAGATAAATAGAAAACGTTTCCATATCCACCTGTTGCTAATACAACAGAGTCAGCTAAGTGAGTTTCTAACTCACCAGTTACTAAGTCTCTAGTTACTACACCTCGAGCTTTGCCGTCAACCACTATTATATCCATCATTTCTTTTCTAGTACGGAGCTTTACACTTCCGCTTTCTACTTCTTTTGCTAATGCTTGGTATGCACCTAATAGCAACTGTTGTCCAGTTTGCCCTCTAGCGTAGAATGTTCTAGAAACTTGAGCTCCTCCAAATGAACGGTTAGCTAAGTTCCCACCATACTCTCTTGCAAATGGTACACCCTGTGCAGTAGCTTGGTCTATAATATCTACACTCACTTGTGCCAAACGATATACATTCGCCTCACGTGAACGGAAATCACCACCTTTTACAGTGTCATAGAATAAACGCCAAACACTATCACCGTCGTTCGGATAGTTTTTAGCTGAGTTTATACCACCTTGTGCTGCTATCGAGTGTGCTCTTCGAGAACTATCGTGAAACGTAATTGCTTCTACTTGGTAACCCATCTCCGACAGAGATGCTGATGCAGAAGCACCTGCCAAACCAGTACCAACAACTATTATTTTATACTTTCTTTTATTAGCAGGGTTTATTAATTTTATATCAAACTTATGTTTGGTCCACTTATCTTGTATAGGACCTTCTGGTATTTTAGCATCTAATTTCATACTTGACCTCCTACTATTCCTAACATTATGCTTATTGGTATTGAGATTATAGAAATTACTATAACAGCAGCTACTATAGCCGCTACTTTCTGAATCATTGGAGTGAATTTTTTACCATGTATGCCCAATGTTTGGAACATACTATGAATCCCATGTTTCAAGTGAAAACCTAAGAAAATAACAGCTAGTATATAGAATAAAGATACTACTACGTTTCTAAATCCTATTACAACCATTGAGTAAACATCGTGTACGACTCTGCCATTTTCTAAAGTTGCTTCCATACTAAACGTATTAGCATCAACTAAACCAAGTGTGAAATGAGCAAGATGATAGAGTACAAAAAACAGCACCGTTAACCCAGCGTAAGCCATAAATCTAGCAGCAAAAGTGGATGCTTTATAGTTACTAACTTTATAACCTGAAGCAACTTTTTTATTCTGGCGTACTAAATTAATAGTTGTTATAACGTGTAAGATAAAGGCTATTATTAGTACTATCCTAGCAACCCATAGTCCTGGGCCTAGATCTCTCAATCCTATTGCATATGCGTTAAGTGCCTCTGGGCCTACATATATAAGTAGATTACCCAAGGTATGACCAATGATGAACCCCACCAAAATCAATCCTGTTATAGCCACCACGAACTTGCTTAGAATATTAGATTTCAAAAATCCTAACATATTTAAACTATCCTATGTGATTTTAAAATTTCTTTTTGTTTGTTAAATATTTATTATATCTTTAGCGATTAAAAATTACGAAGTAGAAATTTAATCATTCGAAAGTAAAATTAGAAGATTTACTTTTTACTATATTATAAGTTAAGAAACTTGTGATATAATTCAAATTGTTACTTAGTACATTATTATTTTTGTTGATAAAAAGATTAAAAGGTATATATGGCTGAAAGAGAGCATTGGAATAGTAGGTTAGGATTAATATTTGCAATGGCAGGAAATGCTGTAGGTTTAGGAAATTTTTTAAGATTTCCTGTCCAAGCAGCTCAAAATGGCGGTGGAGCGTTCATGATACCTTACTTCACTGCATTTATTTTGCTTGCAATTCCACTTATGTGGGTGGAGTGGTCTATTGGTAGAAGAGGTGGCCAATATGGGCACGGTAGTTTACCAGGTATGTTTGATACACTGACTAAAAGCAAAGTTGCAAAGTATTTTGGGGCTATTGGTATTCTTATTTCTACATTGGTAATGATTTATTATGTTTATATTATCTCTTGGACTCTCGGCTTTAGTTTTTTCTCTCTAATTGGTACATTTAATGATTTTCACACTTTAGAAAGTATGAAAACATTTCTCTATTCATATCAAGGAGTAGGTGAAGGTTACTTTGAATCGCAATGGCCAGCGTATATATTCTTACTTTTAACTCTTGCGGTCAATTTCTATATTTTATCAAAAGGTATTTCTGGAGGTATTGAGAAGTTTGCTACTATAGCCGTCCCTTTACTCATTGGATTCGGTATAGTTTTAGTTGCATGGGTATTCTTCTTAGGAGCTCCGAACCCAGCATTACCTGACTTCAGTACTTTTGTTGGTATAAATTATATTTGGGAACCAAATTTCGAGCTACTCGGGAATTCCAAAATTTGGTTAGCAGCAGCCGGTCAAGTGTTCTTCACGCTTAGTGTAGGGATGGGTACTTTGCAGGCTTATGCTAGTTATTTGGATAAAGATGATGATATCGCTCTAAGTGGATTAGCTACTGCAGGTATCAATGAGTTTAGTGAAGTTATACTCGGTAGTATGATTGCTATTCCGATTGCTACTGCATTTTTCGGATTAGCAATGACTCAAACTATAGCTGAAGCTGGAGCTTTTGATTTAGGAATTATTGCTATGGCTTCTGTATTTACAGAAATTCCATTTGGTAACATACTAAGCTTTATATGGTTTTTCTTGCTTTTCATCGCAGGGGTTACTTCTTCTGTAGCTATGGCACAACCACTGATTTCATTCTTGCAAGAACAATTTAGATTTAATAGAAATAAAGCTACTGTAGCAGTAGGTATTTTGATATTTATTGGTGTTCACTTCGTATTCTTATATTTAGAACATGGTTTTCTAGAAGAAATGGATTATTGGGCAGGAACTTTCGGACTGGTAATTATTTCACTATTCGAAGTAATTCTTTTCGCTTGGATATTCGGGATGGATAAAGGTTGGGAAGAAATCAATCGAGGTTCTGATATAAAAATACCAAAAATATTCTATTACATTATAAAATATGTGACACCTACATATTTATTATTTATCTTAATATTTTGGACATATCAAGATGCCATACCTACTTTGTTGATGGAGAATACTAAAGAAGCAGATATCGCTTATAAATGGGGAGCTAGAGCTTTCATGACAGCTATATTTATGTCACTTTGTGGTATGATCTGGTTAGCTTGGAAACGCAATAATGGTAAAGCTTATACACAAGAAGAAATTGAAGGAGGTAAATAATGGATCAAATTAGTACAGGCGCATATATATTTATGGGACTTGGATGGGGCTTTGTTATTTGGATGGTAGTTTCATCCATGAAGAAAATCCTGACTGATAAGATTAGTTACGAAGAAGAAGATTAATCTATAGATAACTTTAATATATTTAATAAAATAGCTTTAAAAGTCGATTTTTAAAGCTATTTTTGTTTTTAATACGTTTACAGCATTCAAAAAACTTATAAGAACTATGAAACACGAAAAACCGAAACCCAAACCGAAAAGACTGGGTAAAGAGACAAAACAATATAAAAAAGAAAAGAAGATTGACTTGTTAGACCAAACTGTCCGTCTCAATAAATTCATTTCAGACGCAGGATATACTTCTCGTAGAAAAGCAGACGAACTTATAGCTGCCGGTAGAGTCACTGTTGGTGGTAAAGTGGTTACAGAACATGGTACTAAAGTTAGAAAAGGTGATAACGTAAGAGTTGACGGAGATTCTGTAGGTTACGAAGAAAGACATGTTTATTATGTATTAAACAAACCAAAAGATACTATAACTACTACCGAAGACCAATTTAAACGTAAAACAGTAATGGATATAGTCAATGTAAGGAGAAGAGTCTATCCTGTTGGGCGTTTGGATAGAAATTCTACAGGAGCTCTGATACTAACAAATGATGGTGAGTTAGCCAATAGACTTACGCACCCTAGTTATGAAATACAGCGTGTTTACAAAGTCAAATTAGATAAAAAACTAGAGATTCCTCATGCTCGATTAATTGCTAATGGTGGGATTGACTTGGATGGAGAAACTACAGCACCTTGCGAGATATTTATCGATCCGAAGCATGGTGATAATCTTACTATGTCAATGTACGAAGGTAAAAACAGAGAAATTAGAAGGCTTTTCGAAAAGTTTGGTTATTTTGTAAAAAAATTAGACCGTAAATCTTATGGCTGCATTTCGAATGCTGGTATGGCTCGTGGAGAATATCGTCAGTTGAACAAAAATGAAATTACTGCGTTAAGAAAGCTAGTTGGATTACGTTAAATAGAATAAAAGATTAATGAATTTTTTAAACCCATTTGTACTTTTTGGACTAGCAGCCGCTTCGATACCAATTATTTTGCATCTAATTAATCTTAGAAAGCAAAAAACTATCGAATTTTCTACTCTGAAATTTCTAAAAGAATTACAAAAATCAAGTATTAAAAAGCTAAAAATAAAGCAATGGTTACTTCTTTTGCTTCGTACTTTGCTTATTATATTTGCTGTTTTAGCCTTCTCTAGGCCAACTATTCAGAGCTCTCTACCTGGCTTTACGGAGTATTCTAATACGAGTATGATTATACTCATCGATAATTCTTATAGTATGGATGTATCTGATGAAAACGGTAACAGACTCAGACAAGCAAAGAAAATCGCATCTACTCTTATTAATTCAATGAAAGAAGGTGACCAAGCTTTGGTAATGCCACTTTCGAGTGATAGACCACTTCGTTCTTATGCTTGGTCCACTAATAAAGACCAGCTTAATAAGAGTATTGAAGAAGTAATAATAGGTACACAAAGTGCAGAATTGAACACAAATCTAAAATTTGCATCTATTTTGATGTCCGAAGCGATTAATTTGAATAAACTTGTTTATCTGGTCTCTGACCTACAAGATAACTTAATGTCGGATGTTGATACGAATAAGTATTTTGACAATAATATTTCTTTTCTAGTTGCTAATGTAGGTAGAACTTCCAAAAAAGAGTTCAGTAACCTAAGCATTGATTCCGTGAAAGTGATTAGTTCTATAATCCAAAAAGACAGACCAATAGAACTAGAAGTATTTATAAGAAACCATAGTAATAAGAAAGTCACTGATAACTTAGTAAGTTTGATTTTCAATGATAAAAAAGTTGCACAAAAGACTATAGATATAGCTCCTGGTGAGTTAAAAAGTACTGTCCTATCAGCACCTTATAATACATCTGGTATTGTAAAAGCTGAACTTCAGTTAGAAAGTGATGAGTTACTCCCTGACAATAATTTTTATTTCGCTATAAATATACCTAAACAACCATTTGTAACAGTTGTTTCTGAATCTACAAATATTTTCTTAGATGCTATATTAAGCAAAATGAAAGAGTTCAATGCGATTTCTGGCTTTCAATTTGTTCAAAATATAGATGGTTATATTCCTGGCCAAGAGAAGGTAGTAATAGTTGCTAAAAATAGTTTGAGCAAATCGGAACTTTCAGATATTGCTAAACTACAATCCAACAATTCTAAGATTATTCTTTTTGCGCCAAAAGATAACTTAACTGATTTTCTTACGAACTCAACAGAAATTGGTATCAATACAAAAGCTGTTTCTCGTTATGATGTTAGTCCAGCAGAATTTACAAAAGTAGATAAACTTCACCCAATATTCAGTGGAGTGTTTAAAGGCGAGAGCGCTAACCAAAAAGAAATAGAATCACCTAAAATAAAAGTAGAAATACCTTCTGTTAATGGTAGAGCAATAATAGAAACTCAATCAGGTAATTTTTTGAGTCAGTATGATATAGCCAATAGCTCTCTTTTATATTTCTCAGTTCCTATAGCTACAGAGTGGAGTGATTTCCAAGTATTAAGTATTTTCCCTTCGCTGCTTTACAAATCTATCACATACCTAAATACTAGTTACCAAGATAACCTATCAAATCAAGTGAATCTGAGTACATTGATCATAAGTGACGAACTTTCTGGAAGTTCAAAATTTAAGATAATTACTCCAGACGGAAATGAAGAATTTGCAGATGCAACAAAAACTGGTAATGATTACTTACTTCCAGTAGATGATAAATTACAATTTGGCAATTATTTAGTAAAAAATAACAATCAGCAAGTAGTTGCGTATTATAGTATAAATCCTAATAAATCTGAGTCAGAATTGATACCAATGGTAGATGATGTTTTTATAGAAAAAATGTCAAAAATTGGATTAAATTCGAGTAATATCAGTATATTAGATGATGATAGAAATGTTGAAGAGAGTATTCAAAGAGCTAAACTCGGTACAGAACTTTGGCAACTCTTCTTGGCACTAGCTTTGCTCTGTGGATTGATAGAACTATTAGTCCAAAAAGCTACTAAAAATCTAGAATAAATGAAGATTAACAAATTACATAAAGCCTCATTTTTAAGTTTATTTGTCCTGCTTTTTTTAGTAGGCTGTCAGACTTTTGATAACTTTACGACTTATTTCAACACTTACTACAATATGGAAAGGTTGATGGATAAGGCTGAAGATGAATTTGACTTTATGGCATTTGACGTTAGAGAAATACAAATTTATGTTCCTGACCCACAATTAAAAGAAAGGGAAGATTACTCATTAGGACCGCCTCCCTTCATGAAGGATTTGATAATAACTCAAAGGCAACGTCAAGCTGTAGAAACTAAACTCGATTCTATTATTATAAAAGGTTCTAAAATACTTGCTCATAAGAGTAAAACGGATTATGTAGAAGGAGCAATTTTTCTAATGGCAAAATCATTCTTTTATCAAGAAGAATGGAGACCATCCGAAATAAAATGTAGTGAGTTAGTTGACAAATATCCGAACAGCGAATTTTCTCCTGATGCTCATTTGTTATTTGCCAAAAACTCACTAATTCAAAGAAATTTCTATACTGGTAAGATAATGCTTTCTCGTACTGTTGATATTGCTTGGCAGAAAAAAAGGTATGATATCTTATCTGAAGCCTTTCGTTTGCAAGCAGAGCTTTCTCTATACGAAGGTGACAAAGAAGAAGCTCTAAGGCCTTATAGACAAGCAGTAGCTCAATCAGAGAACCCAGAACTAGCTGCCAAATGGCAATTAGAACTTGGTGCTTTGCTATACAGGATTGGTGAATTCGAGAAAGCAGCAAAAGAGTTTGCTAAGGTAAGAGAATTCTCTCCTACCTATGAAGGATTATACGAGTCATATCTTTATGAAGCACAAAGTAATGCGAGGATTAAGAATTTTGAAAGGTCTAACGAACTACTCACTCATTTAGAAGAGGATTCTAAATTCGAAGAATGGATGGGATATACATATTCTGGTAGATTAACAGAAAAAAGAATGAAAGCTGACGATGAAGAAGCTCTTGAGTTTATGGAGAATCATTCGGACACCACCTATGTAAACAATATGTTGATTAATACATATAGTTTTGAGAGAGGTATGGATTTTTATTATAATAAAAACTACTTCAAAGCACAGCAATACTTCTCAAAAGCAAGAAACCAAAGAACTCCAGTATTCAAACAGTCTAGTTATATGTTCAAAGCTTTGTCAGAACTTCGCTATAAGATTAAAAGTGCTGATGATTATTTGAAAAGAATAGAAAGCGATACTACTGGTGTAAACAATGATACTATCAGATATAGTACAGCACTTTTATATTTCGAAGCAGGTAGAATTCATGAAGAACTTGGTAATATTGATTCAGTCAAATATTATTATAAAAAATCTTATGATGTGTCTCCTAAAAATATGAGTGAGACTTCACGTTTTCTATATTCATACGCAAGAGTCATTAGAGACGACGATGCATACAAATCTGATTCTTTATATGAGGCAGTAGCTGATAATTATGCAATGACAGATTATGGTCGTGATGCTATGAAGATACTTGGTTTCACTGACGAATTCATTGTTGATACTGTACAAGAACTGTTTGCCTCTGGGATGAAGCTGAAAAAGATAGGTGAGTACCCTTTTGCTATCAAACAATTTTATAGTGCATATCAAAGATTCCCACAGCATAAACTTGCCCCTAGATCATTATATAATATCGGGTGGATCTTTGAAAGAGATATAGCTAATATAGACAGTGCTATATTCTATTATGATCTGCTGATAGAAAAGTATCCGAAATCTGAATATGCACAAGAACTAATACTACCATTGGCACAATTGAAGAGTATTAGAAATGGGGATAAATTACCTGATTCACTAGCTTATAAACCGAAGTATGTAGTCAAAGAAAAAAATGCGATTAAGGGTTTACCTAATGCTGTATCTACTACCCCAAACCAAATTAATTTGAATAAGCCTGTAACTCCTGATGATTTGATTAATGATCCAAATAAGGCATTGGAAAAAGGAGAAGAAATGATATCTAAACCAATAGAGATGTTGAAAAATATTGATTTCGATAAAATTAATCCTTTGAACTTGTTTAACTCTGATGAACCCGAAACTGAGTTACCTCCCAAAGAAAAATCTCAAGAAGAAGAGATTGCTCCTGCAGACTCAACTAAGAAAAAATAATTGATTTTCATTAGATAATACCTTACATTGCATAATAAATAAAATAGATTATGCTTTCTAATGGGAAAAGACTTCGAAATTGACAGAGGGTACGCTGAAACTGAAGAGTTAATCAACAAAATCGATAAACTCGAACAGAAACTACTCTGGTACAAATCATTTTTTGACAATGCCACTGATGCTGTTTTTATAGTTCAACCTGATGCATGGGATGTACTAGACGCCAATGATTATGCGGCTACTCTTTTGGGAATACCTAAGAATGAACTAGTTGGCGCTGCTATGCCCCAATTTAGGAGAATTTTTAAACTACTTAAAAAGTCTTCTTCACCAGTTGTACTGAGTGAATTGTCTATAGACACACCAAATAATCCTAATTTAATGGTCGAAGTAAGTGCTAGGTTTTTCAGACACTATGACACTGATTTGATATATGCAATAGCTAGAGACGTAAGTGAACAACATGCACTTACGGACAAAATGGTTCAAGCAGATAAACTGGTATTATTAGGGCAATTAAGTGCAGGTGTAGCTCATGAAATAAGAAATCCTCTTGCTGCAATAAACCTAAATTTGCAGTTAATGAAGAGAAATCTTGGTGAAGAAAATAAAAACTATAATTACATTAAAAATGCTATTTCTGGAGCAGAGCGTATATCTAGAATAGTAGAGCTAACGCTCAATTTCTCTAGACCGGCTACTCCTAAAGTTGAAAGGTTGAATGTAAATAAGATTATCCCTACTTCTCTTGATATGGTGAAACCAGTCATAAAACGAAAGGACATTGATATCAAAATAGAGTTGGACGAAAAGCTCCCAGATACTGCTGCCGATGCTAAACAAATACAGCAAGTATTTATCAATTTGCTCACTAATGCTAGCGATGCTATTAAAGATAAAGGAACTATTACTATTTCGACTTACGTAGAGATGGGGATCAAAGCGAGTGAGACAAATTATGTAGTTACTGCTGTCAAAGATACAGGTTGCGGTATTCAATCTGAAGACTTACAAAAAATATTTAACCCTTTCTTTACTAGAAAAACCGAAGGTACTGGATTAGGTCTCCCTATTACTCAGCGTATATTACATCAACATAATGGTGTTATAGATGTCGAAAGTAACCTAAACGAAGGAACCTGTTTTTACGTTAAATTACCAATATTATAATAAGCAAAAAAAATTCATTAAGTTTACAATCGAATTTCAAATAAAATATTAAAAGATGGCACAAAAGAACTACACAATAGCAATAATAGAAGATGACAAACTAGTAAGTGATACAGTTAGTGATATTTTATCCGAATCATATACTAAAATACAAGTGTATAATGATGCAAAAATTGCATTGGAAGAAATTGGTTCATTAAGTCCGGATTTAGTGCTTTTAGATATTTTCCTAGGTCATGCTAACGGACTAGATATCTTAGAAACTCTTCGTAATGAAGGCTTCAAAATGCCAGTTATTATGATGACTGCTTTCTCAGATATCAAAATGGCTGTTCGCGCTATGAAATTAGGTGCCGAAGATTTCATTGTAAAGCCACTAGATTTAGAGCAGTTAGAGCTAAGTGTAGAAAAAGCTTTAGATAACCACGATCTAAGACGTAAAGTTGATATACTCTCTGAACAGCTTAGCGAGTCAAAACCTAGTGAGATAATTGGTAAATCTGAAGGTCTTAGAAAGGCGATGGAAATGGGAAAACTTTTTGCCAAAGCCGAGAATACTACTGTACTTATCTTAGGTGAATCGGGGACTGGTAAAGAGCTGATGGCAAGGCACATTCATGATAATTCACCTCGAGCCAAAGGACCATTCGTAACTATCAACTGTGGTGCTATACCGAGAGAACTTGCTGAGAATGAGCTATTTGGTTATGAGAAAGGTGCATTTACAGGCGCGACTGAGAAAGTAAAACAAGGACGATTTGAGCAAGCTAACCACGGAACAATACTACTAGATGAAGTAGGTGAGTTGAGCTTAGATTTGCAAGTCAAATTGCTTCGAGTACTTCAAGAAAAGAAATACTACAGATTGGGTGGTTCCAAAGAACTAACAGTAGATGTAAGAGTAATCGCAGCTACTAATCGTGATTTAGAAGAGATGGTCGAAGAAAATGAATTTAGAGAAGATCTTTATTACCGACTTAATGTAGCATCTATTACTTTACCACCACTAAGAGAAAGAAATGAAGATATATTATTACTTGCTTCTAATTTTGTAGAGAAATTCAACAAATCCTTTGGTAAAGATATAAAAGGTTTTACCCCTGAAGCTGCACAAATACTTCAAAAATATCATTGGAAAGGAAATATTCGTGAGCTGACTAATGTGATTGAGAGAATAGTATTGCTAGAGCAAGATGATGTGATTTCCAAAGAATCCTTAAACTTCCTAAGAGTGGATAGAAAAGCATCTAAGAACAAAGACGAATCTCCAAAAGAGATATATTTGAATGAAGGTGAGCACTTCCTCAAAATCTCTGATAAGGGTGCCTTTATGGGTAATATTATCAAAGAT
>JBFHKR010000012.1:0-31793 GCA_041595255.1 Chlorobiota bacterium | reverse complement strand
TAGCTGCTGAATTTTCACACGAAATCTTATTAGAAACTTATATACCGGGTAAAGAAATTACAGTTTCTATATTAGATAATGAAGCACTTCCCGTTATAGAGATTAAACCAGATGAAGGTTATTATGACTTCATACATAAATATACTAAAGGAAAGACGGAATATATTTGTCCTGCAGAGTTAGAAGACCACATATTTGCCTTTTCTCAAAGTATATCTTTAGATGCAGCCGCAGCATGTGGAACTAGTGATTATAGTCGCGTAGATCTACGTGTTACACCTGAAGGTCAGATATTCTGTTTAGAAGTTAATACAATTCCAGGATTTACAGAGCTTTCTCTATTCCCAATGGCTGCAAAAAGCAATGGTATTGAGTTTGATGATTTGTGTGAAAAATTAATAGAGCTAGGAATAGAAAGCTACAAAAGAGGTAAATAAAATGATGAATAAAGATATAAAACTATGTGGAATCGGTAATGCATTAGTTGATATGCAGTTCGAAGTTACAGACAAAGAAATAAGTGATTTAGGACTAGAAAAAGGCACTATGACTTTAGTTGTTGATGACGTACAAGATACTGTTCTAAAAATGATGGGAAACAGGACTAAATATGTTTCTAGTGGTGGTTCAGCTGCAAATACTATAATTGCCTTTTCTAGTTTTGGTGGTAAAGCAGCTTATAAAACCATGATAGGTGAAGATGAAGATGGCGTTTTTTATGTGGACGAGTTTCAAGATTTAGGCATTATACTAGATGCTCCAATTGACGATGATGACCATACTGGAAGGTGTCTAGTGCTTATAACACCTGATTCTGAAAGGACTATGTTAACATCCTTAGGTGCAACTCAAAACTATAAAAAGGACTTTGTTTCTGATGACCTTATCAAAAGATCAGAATGGCTCTATATAGAAGGATATAAATTAACAGATGATATTGGATATGATGCTGTATTACATGCATGTCACGTTGCAAAGAAATATGACACTAAAATAGCAGTTACATTTTCGGATAAGTTTATAATAGATTTATTTAAAGAAAGACTTAATGAAATAGCTTCATTATCAGATTTGATATTTTGCAACGAATCAGAAGGAATGACGTTTACTGGTACTGACACACCTGAGAAGGCATTGGAATTGTTAGAAAATTCATTTAAAAATATTGCATTCACTAGAAGTGCAAAAGGTTCGATTATATCATGGGAAGGAAAACATTACAATATCCCACCATACGAAGCAAAAGCTATTGATAGTACAGGTGCTGGTGATATGTATGCTGGAGGTTTCTTCTATGGGCTTGTTTATGGCAAATCTATCGAAAAAGCAGGACATTTAGCGTCTATTTCAGCTAGTAAAGTTGTTAGTCAACATGGGGCAAGACTTAAATCAAGCCACACAAAATTATACTCTAAAATATATTCATAATAAATAATCTATCAAATATAAAAGCATGAAAAGAATCCTTTTAACTATATTATTTCTCTCTCCTATTATGACTTTTGGTCAAGGAATGACGTTTGACCAATTTGCTAATAAAATTCAAAAATATTTTGACAATAAACTTATTGCAGATCTAGAAAGTGCCTTACCACAAGAGGGAGGTTATCTAATTTGGGGTTGGGACGTAGGTGATTTTTCCGGAGATGGTTATTACGATGTAGCATTCTCGGTACGTTACAAAAGTGATAAAGGGAAAATTATCAGAGCATTTATGTTTGCTGATATAGAAGGATATCTTAAAGAAGTTGCAAGTTTTAAATATGAATTCTTTGAGATTCCATTAGAAATTGGGGTTGTAGTTCGAGATAATATCTGTTACATAACTCAGAAACATAAACAATTTAATTGGACTATCTGGGGCTATTCATTTCAAAACGGTAATCTTATCAAAGTAGATGAATTTAATACAGAAAAAGATGGTAAATATACAAAGGAAAGTTATAGAAATTATATAACTCTTAGGAATAATGAAAAGTATATGAAAACAACTTCTGGTGATATTGATTATAAAATTGATTTCGTAACACTCCCTTCTTATCCTAGAGGAAAAATAATTTATGATGGATATTCTAATAAAATTTATAATAATGAAGTCAAATATGTAAGTAAAGGAGCATTCGATTGGAAAGGAGCCGAAGATGCATCGTTTAAAATTAGCTCCTCTTACGATAGTGAATTTATATACTTTTCTATTGATATAATAGATGATAAAGTTATTAGTCCAGATTGTAACGAATGCGTTGGAGATTTTGTTGATATATGGATAGATAGTAAACCTTTAGAAACTGATAAAGTATATTATTTTTTAAGTAGGCGTATAGAATTATCAGAAGATAAGCTAGATGGTTATTACAATATTGCTATACATCCAGGTGATTTCTTTGAGAAAATGCCTTATGTTCAGCTAAGAACCTCAGACAAAGACAAAGCAGAAGTAAAAGAAGCTAGCCAAACAATAAATGCCAGCTCAACTTTAACTGATAATGGATACAATATCAGGGTAAAAATTCCAATTTCGTTAATTGGTTTATCAAGTATTGATGATAAAAAGTTTTACGAGGTGCCTTGTACTTTCATAGTACACGATATAGATAATTCATATAGACCCGAAGAAGAATCTCAAATAGCAACAACTAATACAGACTCTAGTGACGCACCAGCTTATGGTACTTTATTGATAGTTCCACCTGATAAGTGGTATGGTTCGGTTAAGAATATTTATACTGACAAAATTCTGAATTATTTGAATAAATATGGTTTGTAAACTTTAGTTGATGTTTATAAATTATTTACCCATTTATTTTGAACTTGAGATAAAAGTCGCTAATTTTGAAGCTGTTTTAAATGCAATTATAAGTTCTTATTATGAATAAAGATAAGCAAAATAGAGCTAAGATAATTAAAGAATTGTCACCTTATATGACTTTGGGACTTGATTTCGCTATTACAATAGGTCTATTTGCACTACTAGGTTATTGGCTTGATGGAAAGTATGACTCATCACCAGCTTGGATTCTAAGTCTATCTTTATTTGGAATTATAGTGGCGTTTTATAAGTTCTTTAAAGTAGTTTTAAAGAAGAAGAAGAAAATTACAAAAGATTAAATGTTAGTATCTATTATTATAGGAATAGCACTTAGCTTATTTGGATTTGCTTTTTCATTGTTCACAACGAAATTAAGTTTAAAAAAAGATGAATGGTCTGAATTTAGTGTTTTCTACTGGACATCAGTAGTTATAAAATTCGGCTTACTTTTTTTAGGTTTAATGATATTTATGTTTGTAATAGAAATGGAAAAAGTTCCACTATTACTTAGTTTTATGATTTCATATTTATTTTTTTTGATAATTGAGGTTATTTATCTCAACAAAACAAAAAAGTTTTAGTAATTTTGCAACTAAAAATAACAACAAGGCAGAATAAATGTCAGCAACTGAGAATACAGAACACTTAGAAGAAGAAATGAACTCCGAAGTTGAATCAACTCACGGTACAGAAGAAACTGCACACAAAGAAGAAAGCCCTGTTACTCAGATTCTAAATGATCTAGGTGATCACGAGGAATTTAGTTTTGGACCTTTACATGCAGATATACTTCCTGTTATACTATATGATGAAGGACAATTTCATTTTTATGGAAGTCGTTCTAGTATGGAAGCATCAGGTGACTATATAATGGAACATCATCATATAGTTAGAGCAACTGATCATAAATCTCCAGATATGAACTTATCTATTACTAATATGGTAGCTTTCCAATGGATGGCTATGATACTATTAGTAATCTTATTTTTTACCGTATCTAAGAAAGCAAAAAAATCAGGAGATAAAGCTCCTAGTGGTATTCACAATTTCTTTGAATCTATTATAGTATTTGTAAGAGATGATATAGTTCAGCCGAATATTGCAGGTAATGCTAGTGTAAGGTTATTACCTTACTTTTTAGCTTTGTTTATGTTTATCTTAGTGTTAAATCTTATAGGTTTATTACCTGGTGGTCATACTGCAACTGGTACGATTGGGGTTACTGCAGCATTAGCTATAACAGCATTTTTAGTTATTAACTATACGGCAATAAGAGAATCAGGTATTGGAGCTTGGTTTCACCACTTATTAGGTGGAGCTCCGTGGTGGTTAGCTCCTTTGATGATACCAATTGAAATTGCTTCAATGTTTATTAAACCATTCTCGCTTACGATAAGACTTTTTGCGAATATGGTGGCAGGTCATACGGTACTTTTCTCATTAATGGGTTTACTTTTCGTATTTCAATCAATTTTTGTAGCTCCGGCAGTTGTTGGTTTTGCTACATTTATAAATTTACTTGAGTTGCTTGTAGCATTCCTTCAAGCATATATATTCACTATGTTAACAGCTATATTTGTTGGATTAGCAATTGGAGAACATAGTCACGATCACGAACACGCTCATTAAGATATTTTAATTAGAAACAATTTTTATTTTTCATTCAAAATTATATTAGAGGTCATTAAATGGAAGGTTTAGGAATAGCATTTTTAGGTGCGGCACTAGGTGCAGGTGTTTCTGTAATAGGCGCTGGCTTAGGAATTGGTCGTTTAGCAGCATCAGCTTTAGAAGCTGCTGGTCGTCAACCTGAAGCAGCAGGCGATCTTAGAACAACTATGATCATTGCAGCTGCACTTATCGAGGGTGTTGCATTCTTCGCTTTGGTTATCTGTTTGTTGGTAGCCCTAAAATAATAAATTTGGAACTCCCTTCATAGGGAGTTCCTTCTTTTAATCAAATGAACTTAAATTAGGTATTTTAAATGCAAGATATAATGAATGTAAATCCAGGATTAATTTTCTGGTCACTAATTAACTTTAGTATTTTGCTATTTATTCTTTCTAAATTTGCTTTTCCTGCTATGAAAAAATCACTTCAAAGCAGAGAAGAAGGAATTCAGAATGCAATAGATGAAGCAAACGCTTTGAATGAAAAAGCTCAAATATTATTGGCCGAAAGTCAAGCTAAATTAGATAATGCGCAAAAAGAAGTTTCTCAAATACTGAATTCTGCAAAAGAGTTAGCCGAACAAAATATACAAAAAGCTAACGAAGAAGCAGAGAGAAATAAGAATCATAAAATAGAAGAAGCTAAAAGAGAAATAGAAAGAAGCAAAAATGACGCAATTAGCGAACTAAGAAATGAAGTTGCTGATTTAGTCGTAACTGCTACTGAAAAAATCTTAGAAACTAAGTTAGATAAAGATAGTCATTTGAAATTGGCTAAAGAACAAATTGAAAAATTACCTAAGAACTAATATAGTATAAAACTATGAATGAGAAAAAAGTATCTTCTAGATATGCAAAAGCAGTATATAGTTTAGCTAAAGAAAGTAACTTACAAGATACTATTCTTTCGGATTTCACTTTGATACTCAAAACAATTGCTGATTCTAGAGAATTAAGTAATCTAGTAGAGAGTCCTGTTATTTCAAGCAAGAAAAAATATGATGTCTTTAAGGAAGTTTTCGGTGATAGCATCTCTGATTCGACTTTTAACTTTATAAAGCTATTGACAGAAAAATCTAGAGAAAACCTATTAGACGATATAGCAATTGAGTATGAATTAATCTATAACGAAGCAAATAATAGATTACCCGTTATTATATATTCTGCAGTTGAATTGGACGAAGATGCTAAATCTCAAATTCTATCCAAATTAACTGATTGGACTAAAAAGACAATTCTTTCAGAATACAAAGTAGATTCATCTTTAAAAGGTGGTTTGAAAATTAAGATAAGTGATTGGATATTTGATGCAAGTATCCAAAACCAACTAGACAAGCTAAGAATAGCTCTAGCTGGATAAAATAGAAATTCTAAAATTAAATTTTAAGGTTAATTAAATGGCAAACGTAAAACCAGAAGAAATATCAGCGATATTACGCCGCCAATTATCAGGATTCGAAAACGAAGCGGATCTATACGAAACTGGAACAGTGTTACAAGTAGGTGACGGTGTTGCACGTGTGTATGGTCTAAATCACGTTATGGCATCGGAGCTAGTTGAGTTTCCGAATGGTGTAATGGGTATGGTATTGAATCTAGAAGAAGATAATGTCGGAGTAGTACTATTTGGTGATGACAGACTAGTAAAAGAAGGTGATACTGTTAAAAGAACGAAGCAAATTGCTTCAGTACCTGTTGGTAACGAATTACTTGGTAGAGTTGTAAACCCTTTGGGTGTTGCTATCGATGGTAAAGGAACTATCAAAACAGAACAGAACTTCCCAATAGAAAGAAAAGCACCTGGTGTGATGAAAAGACAACCAGTAACTGAGCCTTTGCAAACAGGAATTAAGCCTATTGATGCCCTAATACCTATTGGTAGAGGTCAAAGAGAGCTTATTATTGGTGATAGACAAACTGGTAAAACAGCTGTTGCAATTGATACTATAATCAATCAAAAATATACGCATTCTGAAGAAGCAAAAGAATTAGGTATTGATCCTGTATTCTGTATTTATGTTGCAATTGGTCAAAAAGGATCTACTGTTGCTAACGTTGTATCTATACTAGAGAAAAACGGTGCAATGGATTATACAATTATAGTTGCTGCAAACGCATCTGACCCTGCCCCATTGCAATTTATTGCTCCTTATTGTGGTGCTTCTATGGGTGAATTTTTCAGAGATAATGGAAAACATGCTTTAATTATTTATGATGATTTGTCTAAACAAGCAGCTGCTTATAGACAAGTTTCATTACTATTAAGAAGACCTCCAGGACGTGAAGCTTATCCTGGTGATGTATTTTATCTTCACTCTAGATTGTTAGAAAGAGCTGCGAAGCTATCTGATGACCAAGGAGGAGGATCTTTGACTGCATTACCAGTTATCGAAACTCAAGCAGGTGACGTTTCTGCATATATCCCAACTAACGTAATTTCGATTACAGATGGTCAGATTTATTTAGAACCAAACTTATTTAACGCAGGTGTTAGACCCGCATTGAATATCGGTATCTCAGTATCTCGTGTTGGGGGGGCTGCTCAAATTAAAGCAATGAAGAAAGTATCTGGTCCTTTAAAATTAGAATTGGCTCAATTTAGAGCTTTGGAAGCATTTGCTAAGTTTGGCTCTGATTTGGATAAATCTACTCAACAACAATTGAGAAGAGGTGCTGTACTAACTGAAATAATGAAACAAGGTCAGTACAAACCATTACCTATTGATAAACAAATTGCCCTTATTTATTCTGCTACTTCTGGTATGTTAGATGACATCCCATTAGAGTATTTGAAGAGATATGAAAATGAATTCTTAGAATTATTAGAAACTCAGCATACTGATTTCTTACTTAAACTAAGAAAAGAAAAAGCTCTAACAGATGAAATTAAATCGGAGTTAGATAGCTTAATCGCTAAGTTTATAGAATCATTCAAAAGAACATTTAACTAGAAATGATAGTTATTACAGGTGGTGCAGGATTCATCGGATCCTGCCTACTTAAATACTTGAACGACCGTGGAAGAGATGATATCTTAATTGTTGACAATTTAGATACATCTGACAAATGGAAAAATCTAGTTGGTAAAAACTTTATTGACTATATTCCTAAATTTGAATTTATTAATTTTATCAATGAGATTGAAGAAACTGATCTGATAGAAGCAATATTTCATTTAGGAGCTTGTAGCTCTACAACTGAAGAAGATATGGATTATCTTTATGATAATAACTATAACTTTAGTAAAGATTTAGCTAGCTTTTGTATAGAGAATGATGTTAGATTTATTTATGCAAGTAGTGCAGCTACTTATGGGATGGGAGAAAATGGTTTTGATGACACAGAATTCAATAACCTCTCCCCTCTTAATGGATATGGCTTTTCGAAGTACCTTTTTGATAGATGGCTAGTTAAAATGGGACTTGATTCCGTATTTACTGGTTTTAAGTTCTTTAACGTATTTGGACCAAATGAATATCACAAAGAGAGTATGACTAGTATGGTTTATAAGTCATATCAACAAATTAGAGCATCTGGTAAAGTTAGATTATTCGAATCAAACGATAAGAATATTAAAGATGGTGAACAAAAACGTGATTTCATTTACGTTAAAGATATTTGTGAAGTTATGCTAGAAGCTTTTGACAAAGAAATACCAGGCATATATAATCTGGGAACTGGAGAAGCAAATAGTTGGAATAAACTTGTTAAGAGTGTTTTTCTTGCAATGGAGAAAGATACACATATTGAGTATATTGAAATGCCTTCGCAATTATCAAAGCAATATCAAAATTTTACTCAAGCAAATATGACAAAATTCAGAAAAGCAGGATTCGAAACTCCCTTCACTTCCTTAGAAGATTCGGTTAGAGATTACGTTCAAAACTATTTAAAAAAGAAAAATAAATATTTATAATTTGAAGTTATTATGGCAAATTTAAGAGAGTTAAAAAGAAGAATAGGTGGTGTTAAAAACACTGCAAAAATAACTCAAGCGATGAAAATGGTTTCTGCTGCTAAGTTAAAAAGAGGGCAAAGAGCTATCGAATCGGCTAGACCTTATGTACTAAAAATGCAAGAAATTTTAGGTAATGTAATTGCTGGTATTGGTGATGACTATCATAATCCACTTTTGACTGAAAGAGATGTAAAAAATGTGGCTATAGTTGTAGTAGGTTCTGATAAAGGTCTATGTGGTAGTTTCAATGCAAATATCTTTAAGATGGTTAATACCTTTATAAAAGATGATTTATCAGTAAATTATCCAAATGCTAATATCGAATTAATATCAGTCGGTAATAAGACTGTTTCAAAGTTTAGCAAAACCAAAATGAATGTAACTGAAAATTTCAAAGATATTTTTGGTTCTCTTGAATTCTCGAGTGCTCAAAGAATAATTAAAACTTTTGAAAGCAAATTTGTACATGGTGAAGTTGATAAAGTATATGTCATTTATAATGAGTTTATAAACGTTATAAGACAAGAGGTTAGGGTCGAACAATTACTACCAATTAATCCAACAGAAAGTTTAGCAAGTGATAAATCTACTTCTTCTGCACGTGTTTCATATATATTTGAACCAAATGAAAAAGAAATAATGGATGATTTACTTCCTAAATTATTAAATATTTCGCTTTGGAGAACTTTATTAGAATCTAATGCAGCTGAAAATGCATCAAGAATGATGGCTATGGATAACGCCACAACAAATGCAAATGACTTAGTTAGTGAACTTAACTTGAAATACAACAAAGAACGACAAGCTGCAATTACAACAGAAATGTTAGAAATTGTAGGTGGAGCTGAAGCACTAAATAAATAGTAACTTTACTCTTCAATAAGAAAATAATTAAAAAGTAGTCCATTAGGACTACTTTTTTTTTATTTTATAGGAAACTAATTGTCAGAAATAAAATTAAAATTATGAAACTATTAATAATATTTTTTTTAGCATTTACTAGTCTACACTCTATTGAATTTTCACAAAGACAAAATAAAGGAATAATAGAATATACCAAATTAGACGAAAATTCAGGTATGGTTGTTGGTATCGAAAACTCTAATATTATATGGGCCATTAATGATGGAAGTGCCAATGAAATATACGGTTTTGATAAAAATGGAAAAAGTAAATCTATACTAAGCTTTAAAAAAAACATACTACAAGAGGATTCAGATGTTGAAGATATTGGAATAATATTAATAAATAATCAAGTCTATATCATCTTGTCAGATATTGGTGATAATGATGCTATTAGAAATAGCTATTATTTATACTTTATCCCAGAACCTAATGAAAACGATATTACTAGTGAAGTCGATATTAAGTCTAATGATATAATTACTTTAGAATTTCAATACGAAGATGGGGCTCATGATGCGGAATGTTTTTTTGTTGATCCTTTGACAAATGAAATGTATATTATTACTAAAAGAGAAAAATATGCTCGTTTGTATAGAATTCCTCTTGACTTCGATATTAAACTACAAACTGCCGAATTTATTTTAGAATTCCCCTTTGGAAATAACTCAGATGAAGGCTATACAGGTGTTACAGCTGGAGATATTTCTAAAGATGGTACTAGAATCTTGATAAAAGACTATAATAACATATGGTACTATGAAAGAGAGATTAGTGATGATTTAACGGTCACTTTATCTAAAAAACCATTTAGAATAGACTCTTATACATATTCTTTGAATGATGAACCTCAAGGTGAAGCTATTTGCTGGGAAAATAATAATAGTGGTTTTTACACAGCCAGCGAAGAAAAAGTAATTACTGGTTTTGATGCTTCACTGTTTTACTATGAGGAAATTAAAACTTCCGTTAAAAAAAAAATAATTGATTTGTTTTTAAAAGATAATTTAGTTGTGAATAACACTTCTGAAACAATTCTTTTGGATTTATATAATTATATTGGTCAAAAGCTACACTCAACAAATATATACCCTTTTAATAGTTTTGATATAACACCATTTAAAAATCAGGCACATTATTTGTTATTAGATAATTATAAATCCATAATTAAGTTGAGATAAATTGCTTAAGAATAGACATATTTCGGAAAGAGTTGCTGTATTATTTATGGTAATAGGGGTACTAGTAATACTAGTATCGTTAATAATTTCATTTGCTAATAGTGAACATTACTTTAATGTTGAACTTTCATTAGGTGAATTTGGAGAGTTTATTGGAGGGTTCGTTGGTTCACTTTGGTCTTTAGCAGGTATTTTATTGTTTTATAGTGCACTAGTTTATCAACGAGAAGAATTAGCTGAACAAAAAGGAATTCTTGTCACTCAAACAGACGCTATGATTTTTCAAAGTAAAGAGCTAGAAAGACAAAATGATACTCTTCAAAAACAAAAACAAGAGGAAACATTCTTTCATTTATTAAGATTTCATATTGATTTAGTCGAAACGCTAACATTTGAAACAAACGATATAGATATACAATCTGGAAAGATGCAAAAACAGCAAATAAAAGGAAGGAATACATTTGGTGAGTTCTATAATGTATTTAAGAGATTTTATTCTAAATATTTGGAACATTTGAGTGATGCAGGGGTTGATGAAGAGAGTCTTAAAGGTGTTATAGAGACTTCTTATACAAGTTTCTTTATGGAATTTAGATACGAACTTGGCCATTACTTTAGAAATATTACTAATTTATTATTATTTATTGATAGAGCCAATGAAGAGGATAAACATTTCTTTCTTAGTATTCTATTTTCTCAAATTAGTGTTTATGAAATGTCCCTTATCTTCTTCCATGGTTTAACATCTGAAAACAAAGATTTAAAGATATTTATAGAAAAATATGCATTAATGCAAGATTTATATCAAGATGATTTGATTAAATTGAATATTAATTTATATAATGAAAGTGCTTATAAAAATGAAAATTATGATTTTACATACGATATTGATTAGTAGGAGCTAACATGACAATATTTGATAAATTTATGCAGAAAGACAATTTTATATCATTACCTGATATAGCATCACGTCTTTTAGAAATTTTACAAGAAGATGACGTAGATGTAAATGAGATAGTCAGATTAGTAGAGTCTGATCCTGTTATCTCTATGAAAGTATTAAAAATGGCTAACTCCCCTATTTTTCAAGTTAGAACTCAAATTGTTGATCTTAATCAGGCAACTCAAATATTAGGTACTAAAAGAGTCAGTGATATAGTATTTAGTGTCTCGTTACACTCTAAGTTATTTATAGGTAGAAATCTTAATATTTATCCGCTTCTTGAAAAATACTTCTATAACTCTTTTTTAATTGGTAATTTATCTAAAGTATTTCTTGATTTCTATGATAGTCGTACTAGAAACGGTTTGTTTGTTTCTGGATTACTACATGACATTGGTAGAATGATTATGATTCAAATGGAACCATTAGACTATGTAAGAGTCATAGAGCTGATGAATCAAGAAGATATTTCTGAAATTGAAGCAGAGAATCATATTTTTAAAGAGAACCATACAATAGTAGGAACAAATTTAGCAGAAGTTTGGTCATTACCTGAAATGGTTAGTAGCGTGATTAGTAACTACATTGAACCGAGTAAAGCTACTAATTTTCAGACACTTAGTTATGGAATAAATGTAAGCAAAGAATATGTAGATAGAATTTCTGCAAAAGATTTCGATAATCTCGAAAATATATCTTTATCTAATTTCAAAAATTACAAAACATTAGATAGTATGATTCATATTAGCGATAAGAAAAGGTTAATTGACGAAAAAATGAAAGAATTAATCGTAAATTTACCTGACTCTTATGTGTTATTTAAATAACAGATTATTAAGAGTTGCTTTTTATTACTTCTTTTATACTATCTTCATCTGTTAAACCAAGGTATTGCCAAACCTCTTGACCATTCTTATACATTTTAAGAGTTGGTAACCCTTCTATTCTCAATTGCTTTGCTATAATAGGGTTGTGATCAACATCTATTTTAACTAGTTCAATCTTATTACTATATTCTTTGGCCAACTTATCTAAAATTGGAGATAATTTTTTACAAGGTCCGCACCATTCAGCATTGAAATCAACTAAAACTAATTTATTTTTATTGGAAATGATTTCTAAATATTTATCTCCATCCATTCCTTTCGTATTAACATTAGAGTTTGTATTCATTCCTGAATCTTTCTCATTTTTAGTGTTGCCAATTTCTAGATTCAAATTATTTGAATTCCAAGCTGTTATTCCACCTTGTAAATCATATATCTCTTTAAAACCTAACTCTTGTAATTTAGAAGCTGCATTAGAACTTCTTCCACCTGATCGACAATATACAAATACAGGCTTACTCTTATCTAATTTCAACATTTCTTTCTCAAAGTTAGCATCATATATATTGTGATTAATTGAGTTTTCGATGTGCCCAGAGTTATATTCTTCTGGAGTACGAACATCAACAAGTTGTGCATTTGGAATTTCTTTAAGTTTCGAATAATAAGATTTGGCATCTAATTTTTCCGATATTATATTTCCATTTATAATTTCTGTATTATCCTTGCTATTACAAGCTACTAACATAAGAGGTAATAGTGTAACCAAGAGCAAAATTCTTTTATAATTATACATTTTATTTCCGATTTAAATTTCTTTAATATGTTTTATTGTCGTCCAAAGAGCAATTATGTTTTAAACAACCTAGATTAAAAAATGAAAAAATAAAATAGCCGATAGCAATAATTATCATTGGTACATTGTTATTAGCAATTCCTGATATTAAGAAAAATATTCCTATTAAATATGCAACTATTTTAGTTAACTTCCTCATTTACTTAGCTGTTGTAGTTCGACATCCTTCCAACTTCCACCATTATAAACATCTGATATACCTGCCTTAGATAAGTATTCAGCAGCCATACCGCTTCTTGCTCCTGAAGCACAGCATAACACTATTGGTTTTGGCATATTCCTAAAGTCCTCTAATAGACTAGGGACTTGATCTACTGGTATGTTACGTGAGTCTTTAACATGTCCATCTTGATATTCACTTTCTGTCCTTACATCAATTACTTGAACAGTGTCTCTTCTTAGTAATTCAAATAAATCCATTTTAATTCTTTATTAATTATAAAATTGTACTGACGGAATATTATTATTCAAATTGTTAACAAAAAAAGCAGAGGCAATTTATAGCTCCTGCTTTCTTAAATAATTAAATTATATTTAGCTATTTACAATAAAATGTCTTGAAATAACTAACCTTTGTATTTCACTAGTACCTTCATAAAGTTCAGTAATCTTAGCATCTCTATAATATCTTTCTACATTGAAATCTTCCGTGTAACCGTATCCACCATGAACTTGTATTGCTTTATTAGCACAAAACATTGCAGTTTCTGATGCATCCAATTTTGCCATTGCAGCATAAGTAGAATAATTTTCACCAGCATCTTTCATTTTAGTAGCTCTCCAAGTCAATAACCAAGAAGCTTCATATCGTACCCTCATATCAGCTATCATCCACTGAATTGCTTGGAAACTATTTATAGGTTTACCAAATTGTTCTCTTTCCTTCGAGTATTTTAAAGCATCTTCAAAAGATGCTCGTGCAATACCAAGCGCTTGCGATGCTATTCCTAAACGTCCACCATCTAGAGTTATCATAGCCATTTTAAAACCTTCGTTCAAATTGCCTAGCATAGCCTCCTTTGGAAGTTCTACATTATCTAATATAATTTCTGTAGTTGAAGAAGAACGTATACCTAATTTTTTTTCGACTTTACCAATACTATAACCAAGTGTATTTGCATCAACTATGAATCCAGTTACTCCACGTGTTTTACTTTCAGGATCAGTTGAAGCCAATAGTACAAATACATCTGCCTCTGCCCCATTTGTTGCAAATATTTTTGACCCATTTAGAATCCATTTATCACCAACAAGTTTAGCTGTTGTTTTCGTAGCACCTGCATCTGATCCGGCACCTGACTCTGTTAATGAAAATGCACCAATCTTTTTACCTGATAACATATCTGGTAGATATTTTTGCTTTTGTTCCTCAGTCCCGAATCTATATATTGGATCACAAGCTAATGATGAGTGTGCTGAGATAATGACTCCTGTAGATGCACAATATCTTGATATTTCTTCGATAGCTAGCATATAAGAAACATAGTCCATACCAGATCCACCATATTCGACTGGATAAGCTATGCCCATAAGACCCAATTCACCAGCCTTTTCGATTATTTCTTTCGGAAATCTATGATTTCTTTCGTTTTCTGCAGCTACAGGTTCAATTTCATTAACCGCAAAGTCATGAACCATTTGTTGTAACATTTTTTGTTCGTCAGTAAGAAGTAAATCAAACATTTTAAACCTTTTTTACTTAATTAATAATGTATTTATATTCTTTTTTAATAATTGATTCTAATTTATCTAATGGAATCTCAATTAGAATCTGACCTTCAGCATAAGAAGCTATCTCGTAAGGATTGTACAAGAAAGTAATATTTTTATTGTCAAAAGAGAAATTATCATTCAAATGAAATTTATTATCTTTGAACCAATAACCCTCTTTTTCTACTGATTCTCGGTTCTTAGTCAAGCCTCTTTCTTTAAGAAAATATTCATAAGCTATTTCAGTTAATTCGTTTATTTCAAATATATCTGATGCTTTTAGGATTTTCTTATTTATTAAATCAAAAACTGAAAAATTCGTAGAATACGCACCATGGGCACCACCAGTATAAGATTCGTTATTCTCTTCAAGTACTATTAACTTTTTCAAAGTAAAAATAGTGTCTATGTTCAAACTTTTTGATAACTCAAATTGTATTAAATCAGTGTCACTATTATCAAGTTCTAATTGTTTAGAATAGGTTATAATATATGAATTTAGTTTTTCTTTATCTAGAGAGGCAATATTATTACTTATTTTTTCAATCTCCAATTGCTTAGCGACAACTTCAAGTATATATTTATTAATGAATCTAAGATTATCATCATCAAAAATTGGAATTTTGAAATAATATACGAATGATCCATTTTCATTATAATTTAAAGTATCAGCTAATTCTATATATTGAATTTTGTATGGATTTAATGACTGACTTTCTTTGCTATTGTGGATACATGAAGTTAATAGAAGTAATAAAATAATAGTTAGATAATAACGGGATTGAATCATCGAATTTATTTTTTAATAATTAAAATTCTTATATTGTAAAATTACATAATGTTTTTCAGTAAAAAAATAATTAACTCGAATATGCCTTTAAATCGCAATCTAACAGAAGACCAAATCTTAATACGAGATACAATTCGTAGTTTTGCAGAAACAAATATAAGAAAGCAATCAAAAATACTTGATGAAAAAGAGGAGTTTTCATATGAAATCACTTCTCAGATGTCAGAACTTGGTTTATTAGGTGCATTTTTGCCATCAAAGTACGGAGGTGCTGAATTAGATTATGTTTCATATATAATTGCAGTTGAGGAGTTAGCAAGAGTTGATAGTTCACAAGCAGCGACGATTGCAGCACATAACTCACTTGGTACTGGCCCCATCTATTATTTTGGCAATGATGAGCAAAAAGAGAAATACTTGCCTCAACTTTCAAGTGGTAAATTATGGGGGTTTGGTTTAACTGAGCCTGAAGCTGGGTCTGACGCTGGCAATACTCAAACAACTGCCGTTCAAGATGGAGATTATTGGATTATTAATGGATCTAAAATTTTTATTACTAATTCTGCAACTGACATTACTATAGGATCAACTATACTAGCAATTACTGGAGAAAGAAAAGGTGGAGGAAAAGAGCTTTCTTGTTTTTTAGTAGAAAATGATACCCCAGGTTTTTCACAACATGAAATGAAAGATAAGATGATGTGGAGAGGCTCTAATACAGGTGAACTTGTATTAGAAAATGTGAGGGTACATAAATCTGCTATGCTTGGTAATCAAGGAGAGGGTTTTAAACAGATGCTCTCAACTCTAGATCGTGGTAGACTATCAATTGCGGCCATGGGTCTTGGATTAGCACAAGGTGCATTTGAGTTAGCTCTTAAATATTCTAAAGAAAGAATTACTTTTGGTAAACCAATTTCACAGTACCAAGCAAATGCATTTAAATTAGCCGATGTTGAAATGGGAATAGAATTAGCACGTACTTACTTATACGATGTTTGTAAGATGCAAGATGAAGGATTAAATATAACTAAGGAAGGTGCAATAGCTAAACTTAATTGTTCTGAGTTAGCTCACACCGCAGCTAATCATTGTGTTCAAATTCATGGTGGGTACGGCCTAATGAAAGAATATGACGCTGAAAAATATTACCGGGATCAAAAATTATTAGAAATAGGTGAAGGTACAAGTGAAATACAGAGACTTGTTATTGCACGTTCAATAGGTTGTTTTGATTCTTAAGTGTAACTAAATATAAAGTCATTGCGTCTTTAAAATAAAAAAAAGTAAATTTCTTATGAAAGTATTAGTTTTAGTATTATTTATCCCGATTTATCTATTTTCTCAAAGTTCAAACAATCAAAATTCGAAGTTTAATTCTCTTAAGATATTAGAAATCGATTTAGATAATAAGTTATCACTGTTGGATACTGCTGTAGTTTTTGATAGGACTTTCAGTGACAAATATAAGTTTGATTTGAATAGTATAATGGAAGAATTAATTGAAGTATCGTATCCTACATTAGATTTGTTCAACTACCTAATGGTTTCAAAATATCAAAATTTAGATTCTACTATTGATGATGGGATTAGGACCTACAAATTTTCTAGTTGGTGTCACAGAGATACTGTGGATTGGGAAACTGGAAGAGATGGTAAAATCAAATATGAAATAGAATATAGTAATTGTAAAATTATGGATATAATAAAGATTGATAAAAATAATCGACTAATTCATTATACTTTCAGTAGCATGGGTAAAGCTAGCTCAGAAGATTATAAATTTGATAACAAAGACAGATTGATAGAAATAAATTCACCAAAAGGACATTTTTTATTCTTCTACGATGAATACGATAGAGTTGAGAGAATTGTAGAAGATTATGAAAATATTGGTAATCTAATCGAGACTATGGGGGGATCAATGCGAAGAGAAATTACATATAAGTTTATATACGAATAATTATCTAACAATTGTTCTAAACATAACTTGACCTATTTCAGAGTTTTGAATAAAATAGCCTCTGAGTGAATCTATTTCATCAGCATAATCATCAAATAATTGTGAACCAACTCCTTTCGCAAATAGTGGTATCAATACATTAGTATGATTTTTACTATTCCACATCATATTTGGCACTTTACCTTTTCCATTTGATTTTATTTTACTATTAAAACCCTCCACTCCAGTAAGGTAACCTGTTTCATGGTCCGATGTTACTATTAACAAAGTCTCATCCCAATTTGAGTTTGTCTCTACCCATTTTACTACACTTTCTACCGCCTTATTGAATGCTATTAGTTCCTCAATCATTCTACCGGTATGATTAGAATGTGAAGCCCAATCTACAGCTCCGCCTTCAATCATTAAAAAGAACCCTTTTGGATTTTGACTTAATGAGCTTAAAGCTGTTTTTGTAAGGAGTTTTAATGATGGAACTGATTTGATAAAAGGTATTCTATACGGAATAGAATTTACATCACCACTTCTCCCTGCTTGTAATGTACTATGTACTAAAGGTAAACCAAGAAGTTTGTCTTCAGTAGGATTCATAAGAATTCTCTCAAATTCACTTAACTTCGTTATAAGTTTTCTACCATAGTTATTACCATTGTTAAAATTATTCCAGAACTTTTTACCTCCAACAAACTGGTAATTTGGAGAAGTTGTCTTATTTCCATCATCATCATATTCGGGATGACCACAGCCAAAAATAATATCAATATTACTTTTTATCATTTCTCTTGCTATCTCTTCATAATTATCTCTATGTACATTATGAGATGCGAACGACGCAGGAGTAGCATGAGCAAATGGTACAGTAGTTACTAGACCCGCTGATTTCCCTAATTCTTTTGCTTTCTCAGCAATTGTTTTTAAAGGCTTGAAGTATATATCCATCCCAATTGAAGCATTATATGTTTTTCTACCAGTTGCTATAGCAGTAGCAGCAGCACCAGACCCAGTAGAGCCAACTGTTCTCCATAGTGAATCTGAATAAGTTAGTCCTGAATTATATCCATTATACCATTTCAAACCGTCTTTTGATTTGAATTTTCCAGTTAATGCTGGAGATGTACAAACTGGAATTACAACTGGGAATGATTCATATATCTGAGTGTTTAACTTACCTTTAGAATAATAATTAGTTGCTTCTAGATGATTGTAACCAAAACCATCAGCAATCATAATTATTATATTTTTTGCCTTTTTCTCTTTAGTTTTAACATTTAGTGACAATTTCGGTTTTTCAATTTCGCAACCAAATATTAATACTGAGAGTAGTAAAACTGAAATTGATTTAAACATTATCTTCCGCCACCAGCCATTGGAATTTTCTTCTCTGTATAACCTGTTGGAATATCAAAATCTGTATCAGTTGCTGAATAATCTTTAACACTAACAAGTTCACTAACAGTATTATCTGAAGCATTAATTGTTTTGATTGGAATCCCTTTCAGTTCATCATAAACAGCTGAAAATGGATCTTTTTGTGCCATAGGTATTGACTTTAGCAAATCATTCATAAATTCACTAAACGACTTCATAACCGCCATATCTTCCTCTTTTATGCCTACTGAAGAATACGGTGCAGCCCAAATTTCACTTTTCAACTCTTCGTTTGCGTTTAAGTTATATTTTGTAGTATTCCATTGATTTATTTTTTTCTTTTCACCTGTATTTTTTACCGTATAATTTACATTTACCCCACCCATTTTCTCACTCATCATTTTTTCCATTTGTTGCCTTTGAGCATCAGGTAAATTTGCAAATTGTTGCTTCATTTGTTCCATCATACCATTCATTTGCTTATTCAAATTAGCAATCATCTCCTTGTTTAAGACCATAAAAGTTTTATCATTTTCTGTTATGATAGTTATTTTTTCTTTCAATGCATTATAAATAACTGTGACTTTCCCGTTTTTATTCTTATTTTCAATTTTTAATTTATCAGGAGTAAAAATAGCAGTATTGGTTTCACTCTCATTCTCCTTTCCGTTCTCATAATTCTTGAATTCAAGTTTAACATCAGCTATTGAAATTTGACATACGATTATTATCATTGCTAATAATGTCATAATATTTTTCATTTTATACCTTTTAGTTTAATTTTACTTATTGATTTCCCACTAATTTAATAAAAATTATGACTAAGACAGTACTAAATAAATTTTTAAGCTATGAATTATTTTCTATATACGATGTAGATATAGAGATTAAAGATATAGTCGTGTTACTGTTATTTTTATTAGTACTCAAGATATTATCAAAATTCCTAAATCGTATTATTTTTAAGTATTCAAAGCGAGATAAGGGTTCAACTATATCTGTTTATAAATTAATAAGTTATTTTCTATGGGTTATAGGCCTTTCGTTTTATCTCAATGTTATAGGATTTGATGTCACATTTCTAGTTGCAAGTAGTGCTGCGTTATTAGTGGGTATTGGGATAGGACTTCAACAGACTTTCAACGATCTTATATCAGGTGTAATCTTGCTTTTCGAAGGATCAATCAAAATTGGTGATATAGTTGTAGTTGATGGTGAATTTAAAAAAATTCAAAATATTGGGCTTAGGACTTCGACTGCTGTAAGTTTCGATAATTCTATAGTTATAATACCTAACTCAAAGATTGTAACTGAAAAAGTTATTAATTATGATAGTGGTGTTCATCCTGTTAGATTCAATGTAAAAATAGACATTGCTTATGGTTCAGATACCTTAAAAGTAAAAGAACTTCTTATAAATATTGCTAAGACTGAAGAACTAGTTTTAGATTCTCCTGAACCATTCGTTATGTTTGACAATATTGGTGAAAGTGCATACAATTTTAGGCTTTGTATATTTATTCAATACCCATTAGACGGATTTTTAGTCCAATCTAATATTCGATTTAAGATTATTGAGGAATTTAAGAAGCATAATATTTCAATACCGTTCCCACAAAGAGATATAAATATTAATAAACAATCTATAAAAGAATTCCTATCTAACGATGAATAATTTCTTATAAATAGTTATAGATGGAGTTACTATTTTTATCATATAGACTCCGTTAGCTATATCACTAATATTGCTTAAAATATTATTAAACCCTAAAGACATTTCTTCATTTAATAAATTTTTAATTTGTCTTCCATTGAAATCAATTATGCTGATATTAGTTAGTCCTTTTTCAATTAAATTTAGTTCTATATTTAGTAATTCAGACGAATTATCAACTAATATAAGAGAAGCACTAAGTTCAGTTGAGAGGTCTATTAGTCTTACACCACCTTCATAACAAAGATCGCTAACACAAAATATTCCTATTACTTGATCAATTTCTATCTCAGTGGTATTTCCATTAGCTATTAAACTATCCATTGAAATAACAGCACAAGAATCATTACCCCATAGTGCTTCCATTTCAATATTATAAACAGATCCTTTTTCTAAATTATTTAATTCAAATGGTATTATTCTAACATCGTTTACAATTCTACTGTTAAGTTTTGTAGGTCTCATTAGTGTATGATTAAAAAAGAGTTGTCCTGAAATAGATGTAACACCAGCCTCATCCAATTTAATCGAATTTGAAAGAGTTATAGGATATTCGAAAATCTCCCCTATTTTTCTTGTTTCCATTTGGGGTAAACTTAATATAGCCAAACCATTACCAGCCGATACAACATTTAATAATATACTATCTTGATTATAACAAGAATCATTCACTAAAAGATAATTCTCACTAGATATATCAATTGGACCATTATAATAAACTGTAACTATCGAAGATTCACCTGGCAATGCTAAAGGTGGTTGTATAGATTTAATACTAAAACCATTTAATGATTGCACATTCCATTTGATTGGTATAGAACCATTATTGATTATACTAAATGTCTTGTTTCCTGGATTATTCAGACCATTGAATACAAATTGTAAATCATTTTCTATTATCTCAAATTTAGATATATCCTTTTTAACCATTATTGATTTGGAAAGCTTTCCATCAATAGATTTGGAATCATTTGAAATGAAAACTAAATCTGTAATAAAAACACCTAAATTACTACTGCTAAAAGTTATAGTTAAAGTATCAGATTCTGATTCTTGCAGAATCAATGTTTTTTTATCTACATTAAACAGATTAGCATCATCATTTTCGAATCTAATATTTGTAATCGATAATTCTTCTTCACCAATATTTGTTATTGGAATAATAATAGAAAGACTATCTTCACATACTAATCGATACTCGGATTCGATGTTAGTAAATAGAGTAGGTTGCGTATTTTTTACATTTATGCTAATTTCTATACTATCTGCACAATATGGCTCCGGTGCGAATTTGAATTTAAAACTTTCTCCTTTATTTCCACCATTAAATCTATAATTCACAATAGCAGTATCTCCTTGCAATGTGGGGTCAGGAGTAATTGATAATATTTCAATTTTCCCATCGTTTGATTTATAAGGTAGATTCCAAATTAAATTAGTTTTTCCATTGTTAATTACTTTGAAATTCTCATTAATTACAACATTATTATTAGCTCCAATTAAATTATTATTACCATTAACAATAAATGATGTGGTAAGCTTTCTGGCACTTAAGTAAATTACTCTTACATTGTTATTTAATTGGTTTGTATATATGCTAATAGAGTCACTTATTAGTCCACTATTAACTGGTTTAAATTCAACATCAAAAGTCAATGAATCTTTCTCTTTTAAAACAATATTAAAATTAAAGTTATTCAAAATTCTAAAATTAGAACTGTTAAGCTGTATATCTGATATAGTTATACTACCTTTTCCATTATTATAAATAGTAATAGACTCTGATTTTGTCTCTTCACAAATTACATTTCCAAAGTTTATATTATTTATATATTCAAGTATAGGATTTATACCTTCACCATAAAGATTAATATGAACAATAGCAGGTACATTTAACTCATTTATATATTCAATCCTTAATCTAGCGTTTTCAATCTCAGCAATTAAAGGTTTAAATTTCAATGAAATCTCGTACTCTTCATTTGGTTCAATTACTAAATCTATTATCTCAGGAATTTCAGAACCATTGTCGTCTAATAGTTTGAAGTATTCATCAGAAGGACCTACTAAAAAAATTTTATTAATTATTAAATTTGAAGTACCGTTATTGATAATTGATTTCTTCTTAATGGTTGAGTCTTTAGTTATCAACACTTCACCAAAATTGTAATTCTCAACTTGTATCAACGGTTTTACACCCTTTGCCACTATATTGCTTGTTTTTAGACCATATTGAGTGTATATATTAAGAATTGCTTTAAAATCACCTTCTTTCGATGGAGAAAAACTAAATTCAAAATTAGGTTGAGACATATTATTTGCAAGTATCGGTAATGATGGACTATTTGACACTGAAAATAGTGCCTTGTCAACTCCAGATATAACCACTGAATCAATTTTAAATTGATAGTTTGAATTATATTTTAGAATATTCTTTAAAGTTGAATCCTTCGTCTGCCCTACCAGTTCTGACCCCAAATCAATGTCATTTACGTCATAAACTGATTTTCTAATTGAAAATACACTATCTGATATATCCTCATATTCTGGATATGGTCTAACAGAATAAACAGCTAACAAATTCTCCGTTGGTAAACCGTTAGTTCCAACAGCAAATCTAGTATTGTCGGGACTCCATTCAATAGTATTGTCAATAAGACTATTGGATATAAAATTATATTTTTCTCTAAATTCTTTTTTACCAGCAATTTCAACTATTTCCCATACTATAACATTTGATCCATGGTCAACTGTAACTAATAAATTTTCTATTGAAGAAGCTTCAATATCTGAGATTCTTGTTGGTGGTCTAAATTGTCTAACTTCTTTTTTCTTGGTACTTATATTCCATAGTTCAATAAATCTTATTGTGCTTACAGCAGATGAAGTAAAAATGTAATTATCATCAAAACTCCAATCAATATTCTTGTAAGAATATTTCTCAGTAGCATCTGTCATAGTGTAATTTGAAGTGACTTTCCATGTAGTACTTCTTTCATAAATATAAATTGAGTCAGATATGCCGTTAGAATCAACACAAAAAGCAATTTTCTTAGAATCATTAGAAATAGATGAACCTGAAATCGTACCATTTGTTATTGGTCTTTTAATTACATTTAACACTTCTCTAGTAAGTACGTCCATAATAGAAATACTATCCGAATTAGTTACTGTAATAATTTTTTCATCCTTACTGAGTTCTAATTCTCCAGTTAGATTATTGATTTGGACGAATTTTTTATTCAAGACATTGAATAAAAATAAGCCATTTCTATTCGTAATAAATATTCGAGCACCATCAGGTAGAAATTGTACATCAATAAATCTTGATGTATCAGTTTCCATATAAAACTCGTTTATTTTCTCTCCAGTTATACTGTTAAATAGTTTTATAGAATTCGTATCTGTAACAATTGCAAATACATTTCCTCTTTTGTTCCAACTAATTCTATTTACATCACTTTTATCTATATTTGCATCATAGACTTTTCTTCCTGCATCATTACTTATCTTCTTGACTCTCACAAGACAATTATCACTTTCTACATTTGGAATATTCCAATCAGAATTATTATACAATTTACCATAATTAACTAAGTTCCAACTTTTACCTGAGTCAAGAGAATAATCAATCATAATTTCACTATTCTGAGGTGTACCACTCCATAATATTTTTTCTTTACTCAATGATTTGAAAACCTCTCCTCCATTTGGCCTTCTAATTACTATTGGTACACTTGAAGGTGGAGAGTTCAAACAGTTACTAACAGCAGTAAAATTATTATTGAGACAAGAACTTGCATCTATTTCGAATTCGCAAATTTTATACTTGTTATCAGTTGGGTTATATGTAATTAAAATATCTACTATAGAATCTTTTTCTAATGAAAATGGTACATTTCTATTTAAAAACCTGGCTGAAAAATCAGAGCAAACTGCGACTCCACTAATTTTATTTATACCATCAATATTAATATCCCCATTCTTTGCTTTTAACTTCATCAAATAGGTTGATTGTTTCTGACATTCGAAAGTAGCAAATCCATCGTCTATTATGTACTCAAACTCGGGGAATTTTTCTCCTGGTGAGTCATAAGAAACTATCTTATTCAAATTTAGTGGTCTGTAATCAATATCTGCAACTCTACCTGTTAAACAACCTTCACTAAACCAAGATATACTACATGGACTTGTACTAATAGCAATTTTTCGAATTATATTATATACTTCCAATAGCTTTTCTTGCGAATTTATATTCTCGAAATATTGGCCCCCTGTTGCATCGGAAACAGATTTCATCTCCTGAGGTAAAGAAATATCTATAGAGATAGAATATACAATCGCACCTAATTCTTCTGCTCTTCTAACAATATCTTTAGGATTAAAATCTGATAATCCAACTCCATCTGTTAAAAAAATGATAATCGGTTTAAAATCAGCTCTCCTAGCAACGTCTAATGCACCTGCATAAGGGTCTAAAAAAGCATTTTTATAATTAGTACCATTTCTAATTTCTAGTGAGGCTATTGACTGAAGTAATAAATCCCTTCTTATCTTAAAGTCAGAATAAAGTAATGCTTCGTCATCGAAAGTAGTTATTGCAGTTTCTTCGTTAAGACTATCCATCTGATCTATCCATTGACTAGCTGCTGTTTTAACCCAATCCAATCTTTGACCTTTCATAGATCCTGAAACATCAATTGTTAAAACTGTTGATATTTTATTGAAAACTGGTCCAGATCCACATTCTATCTCTCTTACATTTCTCTGAATTAAATTTTCAATTATTTCAAATTCTTCAGGTACAAACTGAGTAATTTGTTTATTGTCATTATCCGTAACATAAAATTTAGCTTTTATAACCGGGTATTCATCTGAATTAACATCATAGACATGAAAATTTTGTCCTATAAGGAGATTAGATGCTAATATTAGTAATATGTAAGTGTAAATAATTTTCATAATTTTCTGTTTTTGTAAAGTCATATACTTAAATAATAATAATATACTAAAAATGTTACATAATCTGTTATATTTATATTTTACAGACTATCAAATAGCACAAATCTATGAAATACATTATTCTACTTTTCCCAATAATTTTCTTATCATGCACAGAAACTTCCACTCATAAAAATACCAATCAGAATATCGAATTTAATAAATGGTTAGACTCTGTATGGCTAGCAAAAGTTAATAGGTATCCAGCTTTACAAACCGAATACGGATACAGAAATAACGATGACAAATGGGATAATATTTCAGATAGTATGAAATTAGCTGAGTTAAACATACTTACAGAAAATATTGAAGTAATATCTAAACGTTTTGATGTAAATAAACTAACTGGCCAATCATTATTAAGCTATAAAATATATCTTTACAATCTTGAAACTGAATTAGCTGGTGCAGATTATTTGTATCATGATTATCCAGTTAGTCAAATGGATGGTTGGCACACTCAAATTACATCAACACTAATCAATCATCATACGATTAAGAGTATTAATGATGCTCAAAACTATTTGAGTAGAGTTAACAAAGTACCTGATGTTATAACACAACTAATTGATAATTTGAAAAGAAGAGAAAGTAAAGGTATAGTAGCTCCAGCAATTAATCTTGATTATGTTATTCTTAGCTGTGAAAATCTAATTATAAATTCGAATAACAAGATGGAAAGTCACCCTATTTACCAAGATTTTAAAATGAAAACTTCCGATTTAAATATTAATCTAGATAATAAAATACGAAGTGCTATCAAAGATAGATTTTCTACTGCATACCAAAGCCTAGTAACATTCCTTAAAGAATTAAAGACTAAATCTAATAATAATATTGGTGTCTGGTCCCTTAAAAATGGTATTGAATATTATAATTATCAAATAAAACTTAATAATACAATTGATATAACTCCAGAAAATATTTATGAATTTGGACTCTCAGAAGTAGAAAGAATACATAATGAAATGAAAATAATTATGTACAATGTCGGTTATAAGAGTGATTTAAATTCATTCTTTAAATTTATGAGAGAGGATAAACGCTTTTATTTTCCTAATACTCCAAATGGTAAACAAAAGTATTTGGATAGTGCTACTTCAATTATAAACAGAATGAAAGAAATGTTGCCTAAACTTTTCAATGTTTTACCGAGAACAGAGTTAATTGTAAAAGCAGTTGAACCTTTTAGAGAACAATCGGCAGGTACTGCATTTTACGAACCTCCATCAATTGATGGAGAGCGTCCTGGAATGTATTATGCTAACTTATATAATATGGTAGATATGCCTATTTATCAAATGGAAGCCCTTGCTTATCACGAAGGAATACCTGGGCATCATATGCAAATAGCAATTTCGCAAGAATTAGAAGAAATTCCAAAATTCAGAAGTGTAGGTAATCTATATGTAAGTTATGTTGAAGGATGGGGATTATATTCAGAATTATTACCTAAAGAAATTGGATTTTATTCAGACCCTTATTCTGACTTTGGACGTTTAGCTATGGAACTTTGGCGTGCGTGTAGATTAGTGGTCGACGTCGGTATTCATGTTAAAAAATGGGATAGACAAAAAGCAATAGATTATTACAACAATAATACTCCTGCAACTAATACTGAGTCTATTGGAATGGTGGATAGACATATTGTAATGCCAGGTCAAGCAACTGGATATAAAATAGGTATGAGACACATCTTAGACTTAAGGAAAAAAGCTGAGATTGAGCTAAATAATAAATTTGATATTAAAAAGTTTCACGATTTAGTTTTAAAAGATGGACCAGTTCCACTATTTATACTATCTGAGACAATAAATAATTGGATAACTAAAAATAAATCAAATAATGAAGAACAAGGAGAAATAAATGAAACAGACGCTCTTATTCTTACTGACCCTACTTTGGGTAAGTAATTTAATATCTGATGAGGAAAAAGAGAAATGGGAAATATCAAATCCACCTGGTAATTACAAAACTGTAGAGTTTACAGTTAATGAAGGTACTTGGATGAATTTAGATATAAGCCCAGATGGTAAAACCATTATTTTCGATATGTTAGGAGATATTTATTTTATGCCTATTACAGGCGGAAAAGCAAAAGTATTAAGAGAAGGACTAGCGTGGGAAGTTCAACCACGATTCTCGCCAAATGGTAAGTATATATCTTTCACAAGTGATATTGATGGTGCTGATAATATTTGGATAATGAATGTAGATGGAAGTAATCCGAAACAAATAACTAAAGAAACTTTTAGATTATTAAATAATGCAGATTGGACTCCAGATAGTGAGTTTATTATTGCCAGAAAGCATTTTACTGCTACTCGATCTGCCGGAGCAGGTGAGATGTGGATGTACCATATTTCTGGTGGGAGTGGTATTGGACTCACTAAAAAGAAAAATGATCAGCAAGACGTAAATGAACCTAATATTTCCTCAGACGGTAAATATATGTATTATTCTGAGGATATGTATCCTGGTGGTTCGTTCCAATACAACAAAGACCCCAATAATCAGATTTATGCAATAAAAAGATATGAATTTGAGAACGGTGAAACTAGTATAATTGCTGGTGGACCCGGTGGTGCATTCAGACCGCAGTCTTCACCTAATGGGAAATATCTTGCATTTGTATCTAGAGTTAGAACAAAGACTATATTATTCATCAAGGATTTAGAGACAGGTGAAGAATGGCCTTTATTCGATGGATTAATCAAAGATCAACAGGAAGCATGGGCT
Source organism: Chlorobiota bacterium (assembly GCA_041595255.1). Classification (GTDB taxonomy): domain Bacteria; phylum Bacteroidota; class Ignavibacteria; order Kapaibacteriales; family UBA2268; genus PGYR01. Next base: position 3,361 of record JBFHKR010000012.1, on the reverse strand, counting down.
ATTTTTGGAGTTTATCCGAATTTTGATTGGACTCCAGATAATAAGAACATAATAATTTATGGAAAAGGTAAAATCTGGAGTGTTGATGTATCAAATAAAACTACTACAGAAATCCCTTTCGAAGTTAACGCCAAACATCGGTTACAAGAGACTTTAAAATTTAAAAATAAAGTTTTTTCAGATGAAATTGATTCTAAAGTATTGAGAGGAGTGGTTACATCTCCTAAAGGAGACAAGATTGCATATAATGCAGCAGGATATATTTATATTTATGATATCAATACAAAAAATACATCGAGATTAACTCAAGAAAATAATCTTGAATTTGAACCATCATTTAGTAGTGATGGAAATAAATTAGTATATGTTTCTTGGACAGATTCTGAAAAAGGTAAAATAAAGTATTTTGACTTCATCACTAATGAAATTAAGATAGTTAATTTACCTAAAGGTATTTATAGAACTCCTGAATTTTCTAAAGATGAATCTAAATTGTTATATTTAAAAGAGAGTGGGAACGAACATCAAGGGTACACTTATACAAATGAAGCTGGAATTTATTTACTGGATTTAAGTAAACAAACTGATCCGATATTAATATCAGAAGAAGGTGAATACCCACGGTTCAATGAAGATGAATCGCGTATTTATTATCAGACTGGTGGTTATTATTTCGGAGAACTTGATAAGGGATATCACTCTGTTGATTTAACTGGAAATGATAAGAAGACTCACTTTACTTCTACTTATGCTAATAAGTTTGTACCATCTCCAGATGGACAATTTATTGCATTCAACGAATTACACAAAGTTTATATAGCAAGATTTCCTAAAACTGGTCAACCAATTGTATTATCTGCAGATATCAAATCAATTCCTCTAGTAAATGTAGCTGATGATGCTGGTATAAATATCCATTGGTCAGATAATAGTAAAAAATTACATTGGACTTTGGGTGATCAATACCATACAATTAGCTTAAAAGAAAGTTTCGAATATTTAAATGATAAAAAAGAAAAAGCTGAAAAAGTTAAGTCTATGTCATTCGATATTGGTCCATTAATCAAATCAGATAAACCCTCTGGGAGAATAGCACTTACTAATACTAGAATTATCACAATGGATAATAAAAGAAGTGTAATTGAAAATGGTACGATAATAATAAATGGAAATAAGATAGAAACAATAGGTAAAAATGAAAAGGTTACTATACCAGCAGGCACGAAGTCAATTGATTTAAAAGGTAAAACAATAATGCCAGGGTTAATTGATGTTCATGCTCACCAAGGTACGTTTCGATATGGAATTAGTCCTGAAAAACATTGGCCTTATTGGGCAAATTTAGCTTATGGTGTTACCACAACGCATGACCCTTCATCTAACACCGAAATGGTATTCAGTCAATCTGAAATGATTAAGTCTGGTAGAATGGTAGGCCCACGAACTTACTCAACAGGTATTATTCTATATGGTGCTGATGGTGATTTTAAGGCTGTTGTAAATAACTTAGAAGATGCTAAAACTCATCTTAAGAGAACTAAAGCTTTCGGTGCCTTTTCTGTAAAATCTTATAATCAACCTAGAAGAAACCAAAGACAACAAATTATTGAAGCTGCGCGTGAATTAAATATGTTAGTAGTACCAGAAGGAGGTTCACATTTCTTCCATAATTTGACTATGGTTGCTGATGGACATACTGGAATAGAACATAATATACCTGTTGCACCATTATATAATGATGTATTGAACTTTTGGTCTAACACTAAAACTCATAATACACCAACTCTAATTGTAAATTATGGGTCTGTCACTGGAGAATATTATTGGTATCAAAATACAAATGTTTGGGAAAAAGAAAGATTATTACGTTTTACTCCTAGGGAAATAATTGATTCACGAGCAAGACATAGAACGATGATTCCAGAAGAAGAATATGAAAATGGTCATATTTTAACTTCGAAATCATTAAAAAAACTTTCTGACTCCGGTGTTAAGATAAATATGGGAGCTCACGGTCAGATCCAAGGATTAGGTGCTCATTGGGAAATGTGGATGCTTTACCAAGGAGGTATGACAGAAATGGAAGTACTAGCAGCTTCTACTATTAATGGTGCTGAATACATTGGTATGGATAATGAAATTGGTTCTATTGAAGAAGGTAAACTAGCAGATTTAATAGTCATTGATGGTAATCCGTTAGAGGATATCTACAAGACAGAGAACGTAGTTTACACTATAATTAACGGTAGAGTTTACGAATCAGAAACGATGAACGAAGTAGGTAATTATGATGTAACGAGACCAACATTTTGGTGGGAATCAGAAAAGTACAATGGATTTGATTTTCACGAAAGAGTAAAAAGTTTTGAAATTCCAAAATGTCAATGCGGTTATTCTAATCATACTCACTAATTAAAGATCTTAAAGCCCTTCAGAAGAAGGGCTTTTTTATTTTATTAGACTTATTTTTTCTACTACTATTTTATTGGCGTACCTAAGTGTTATATAATAAATACCTGTAGAAAGATTTGAAACATTAATATTCTCAATATGTAATCCCCTACCCTGATTACCGTCCAAAACAGATTTAAGGGATCGGCCAGTATTATCAATTAATTCAATTTTATAATTATCATCTGTTGGTTGTTCGAAGCTTATAGTTAGATTATTATTATCTAATGCATACTCTAAATCTAAAAGTTTTACAAATGCGAAATCGGTATTATTAACACAATTTTCTGTTATTTCTATTAATGTACTATCTTCAGTAGTTATAGTCATGTTAGGTAATGATTGAACAATACCGTTTATTAATTCAACTTTATATTCACCTGGAATCACATCTAAAACATAAAATTCCAAATCCAATAGTTGATTAGAATTAAATCTAAATATTCTATTATCCGTCTTACTCAGAGAAATACGAAGTGAACCATTATTGTCTGATTTAGTAACAAACAAATCATTTTGGAGTGAATTTACTTCACCTAGAACAAATGCATTAAAAGGATATTTAAAATCTAATGTTATAGATTCTACATCAACTGAGTCAAACTCATAAATGTCTTCATTTATACTAATTGGGATATTGATAACATTCTTTGGTGGTGTGTTTATATAATCTTTATCTAAATCTGCAATAAAATTCCCTGGTGGTATAGTTGTATCAAATACAGTTCCTTTAAGGTAAGAAATATAATTATATTTACAAGGTGAGTTAGTAACAATAGTAAGTGAGTCATTATAATCACCAACCTTTAAAGTTTTGAATTCAATATCTAGAGTCAAAATACTATCTTTCGATAATTTGATTGGGAAATTGATTGTACTAATGATTTTTATATAATCAGGTAAATCTATT
>JBFHKR010000011.1:0-36082 GCA_041595255.1 Chlorobiota bacterium | reverse complement strand
CGACAACCGTTGGATAGATGTATATGAGACTAAAGGCAAGCGTGGCGGAGCATATTCTTCTGGTACTAGTTACGGAGTTCATCCCTACGTGCTGCTGAATTGGAATCATCAGATGAACGATGTATCAACTCTAACTCACGAGATGGGTCATAATATGCACTCATATTTCACAGAGAAATATCAACCTTATGTATATGCAGATTATCCTATATTCTTAGCAGAAGTAGCTTCTATCACCAACGAAGCAATGCTAATGGATTACCTAATCGCAAATAGCAAAAGCAAGTTAGAGAAGCTGAACCTAATAGAAATGTACTTGAACAAGATAGTAACTACTTTCTACAGACAAACTAGATTCGCTGAGTACGAGCAGTTGGTACACGAAAAAACTGAAGCCGGCGAATCGCTAACTCCTGATGATTTGTGTAAGCTATACGCAGAAATGTATCAGAAGTACTGGGGTCCAGATATGGAAGTAGATGACGAAGAGTCATACACTTGGGCAAGAGTACCTCACTTCTACTATGGTTTCTATGTATTCCAATATGCAACTGGATTGGCTGCAGCTGAGCTAGTAGCAAAGAATGTAAAAGACAAAGGGCAAGAAGGTGTAGATAGTTTGATGCAATTCCTGAAAGCTGGAAAATCTAAATACGCTATCGATGTACTGAAAGACGCTGGTGTGGATATGACTAAACCAGAGCCAGTAAAAGCAGTAATCGATACTATGAATAGATTATTAGATGAGCTAGAAGCGGAGCTGTGATACTCATGCAATTCCCCGCTTTTTAAAGAGGGGTGGCAGTCAAGCTAAAAGCTTGGCTGACGGGGTGTTGATAATACTCTTATTAAGCAGCCGAAGTAGAAAAATATATTCACTCGGCTGTTTTTTTATAAGAAGTGATAGCTCAAAATTTGGTTGTTGGGTTGGGTATTGTTATTTTACGTTACTGAACAAAATAAACAATTGGAAATGTGATATATTTCTTAAATTGGTTATATGTAAATGATATAGGCGAATAAAAAAAGTATAATATGAAATTAACTCAAGTAAGAATTAAAGCATTTCAAAGCGTTCGTGACAGCAATGACTTTGATACCAATGATATAACTTGTTTGGTTGGGAAAAATGAAGCTGGTAAAACATCCATTTTGCAGGCTCTTTACAAATTGAACCCAATTATTCAGAATGATGGCGACTTTGACCCAACAGATGATTACCCGAGAGTAGATGTTGAGGATTATCTGTATGAAGTTGAACAAGGAACAAGAGAACCTGCAACAGTTGTTGAAGCTTTATTTATTCTTGATAAAGAAGTTGAAAAAATAGAAAGTGACTTTGGTAAAAAAGTTCTTAAGAACAAGGAGTTAAAGCAATACAAAGGTTATTCTAATTCAATAACATTTCGGATGAATGTTGACGAAAAAGAAGGTTTCAAATTTTGCTTGCAGAAATCTGAATGTTCTAAAGATTTAAAAGATGCTCTGAAAAATGCAGAAACATTTACAGATGCCAATTCAGTTATTGAAACATTTGAGGCAAAAACTGAAGATGAATCATTAATAAAATTTATTAAATCAATCAATGAAAGTGACTTCCTAGAATATATTTATATTAATTATGTAAGTAATCACATTCCTAAATTTCTATATTTCGACAGCTATTATCAATTGTCTGGGCAAGAGAACATTGAAGCTCTACAACAAAGAATTAATAGTAATACATTATTACCATCAGATTATCCTATGTTGGGATTATTGAGCTTGGCTAGAATTGAAATTAACCAACTCTTGAATCCAGATAGAACCCAAGAGTTGGTAAACAAAATCGAAGGTGCAGGTAATCACCTCAGTAAAAAGGTTCTTAAATACTGGTCACAAAATAAACATCTTCAAATGAAATTTGATGTTAGAGGTGGTAGAACTGGAGACCCTCAAGGTATGACTAGTGGTACAAATATTTGGGCAAGGGTTTATGATAATAAAAGATGGGTTACAACTAATTTAAGTTCACGCTCAAAAGGCTTTGTTTGGTTCTTCTCTTTCCTTTCATGGTATTCCAAAGTCAAGCGGGAAGACCAGAATGTCATACTTCTTTTGGACGAACCAGGACTTTTTCTTCATGCAAAAGCACAATCAGATTTATTAAGATATTTTGAAGAAGAAATAAAACCATTTCATCAATTAATTTATACTACACACTCACCTTTTATGGTCGATAGTGCAAATTTTGGGAGGGTAAGAATAGTTCAAGATATTTCAATTGACACAGAAGAAAAATTGCAAGAAAATGAAGATGGAACAAAAGTCATTAATGATTTCTCAAGTGCTACAGATGATTCATTATTTCCACTTCAGGGAGCTTTAGGTTATGAAATTCATCAAACTCTTTTCGTTGGTCCAAATAGTTTGATTGTAGAGGGGACAAGCGACCTGTTATATATTCAAACTATTTCTGGAATTCTTGACAGAAAAGGCTATACTTCTCTATCTGATGAATGGACTATAACACCTGTTGGCGGTTCTGACAAAGTACCCACTTTTGTATCATTGTTAGGCTCACAAAACAATTTGAACATTGCAACTTTAATTGATTTCCAGAAAAAAGACGAACAAAAGATTTCTAATCTATTTAAAAAGAAGCTTTTAGACAAAAAGAAAGTTTTGACATTTGCTGATTTTGTAACAAATGACGAAGCTGACATAGAAGATGTCTTTGATTTTGATTTCTACGTTGAACTTTTAAATTTAGAATACAAAAAAGATTTACCGAAGAAATTAAAAGTAGCGGAAATAAAGAGTGAGCATCCTAGAGCAATTGTAAAAATGGAAAACCACTTTGAGGAAAGCCCAATGAAATCAAGTAAGAAGTTTAGTCATTATAGACCAGCAAGATATTTTGCAGAAAATATAGAGTCGTTAGAAAGTAAATTGAGTGATGATTGTTTAAATAGATTTGAATCAATTTTCAAAAAACTAAATGATTTATTAGAATAAAAACGGTCACTAACACTGTATATGAAATTATAGCACCTTTCGGGATTCTACGCTTCATACACTCAACGTTAGGTGCAATAAAATATGGACAGAAAATCTCTTATAAATCAGCTTCAACTTGCATATTGCCCTTTGTGCAACTATGACTTTAGTATCCTGAAGCATGATCCTATAATTCAGGAATTACTTCAAACAAGTAGTTTATATGTACTTGTTCAAAGACCAGAGCTAAGCTTTGAAAACATTGTTCCAAATGAAGATGAAAAATTTATAGATTTTGAAATCCATCAAAAGAATAATCATGAAGTTTTAAAGTGTAGACTCCCCTTTTTTCAGGAAAATATTGCAACAGACCAAGAGAAGGAAGTATTGCTTTATTTAGGATCTAATGACCCTTCTCACAAATTTGACAAACTACCAATAACCAATGTTCATGGAATCAAGTTTTATGAATCGTCAAACGATACAGAAAACTTCCTTGTTTGGTTCTCTCCAGAGAAATTCATTCTTAATTGGGTAAAAGGATATTTTCAGGCAGATATTGAAGGTGATTTCAGGAAATTATTAAAATACCAAGTTCTTTATGTTGGCAAAGCAACAGACCAAGATATTTGGGAGAGACTAACAGGACACGAAACGCTACAGGAAATATTGTCTGTTGAGTATCCACTTGTTTATGGGTCTTTACCTACACATGAGATTGCATTGCTTCTATTCAATTTCCACGACAATTTATCCATCAGAACATTTGATTATGAATCATCTATTGATGACATGGTGGACTCGTTAAAGGGCAATGACAGACCTGATCAAAAGACAATATTCTTAGATGCAGAAAAGGCTTTAGTTAAGGCAATGTTACCTAAGCACAATAAGATACTTTTTAAAGGGTATCCAAAAAGTAAAGATGGATTAGAAAAGCATAAATATGACGCATTCTCTTATACTTTTATGGACCCTATTACTCTAACTTATGACCAAGGAGAAATTGAAGGTGGACTTTATTACCTTGGAGGAGATACTATAATAGTTACTGACAATAAAAATATGGAACTGTTAAAACATAATAAAAGCACCTAACATTCTGTATAGTGCACAGTACCCTGCTGGATGCTACGACATCATACACCTACCATTAAATCTAAAACAACCCCTCTTCCCTATTATCAAACTTTATTAGAAAACTATTACGATGAATCCGGCACTTACCGGATTTTTTTATGGCTGCGAAACGGGGTTTAGCCACTAAGTGGCTAATCGGATATTTTGATAAGTAAATAATTTTCTTTAAGTTTCTGAAACTTAAAACAGAAGGTCTATATGAAAAATAATAAAAAGTTACTCAAATCAGTTTTAGCATCATTAGTATCTACTATATTGTTGGTTATTATATTAGATTATGGAAAGGGTGAATATACTGACCCTACCAGTTTAGGACTAATTACCTTCTATTTTATAGCTATGTCATTCGTCTTTTACAAAACATCAAGAGATAAAAAGAAGGAAGTACAGGTTTAATTGCTAAAACAACCCCTCTTCCCTATTATCAAACTTAATAAGAAAACTATTACGATGAATCCGGCACTTGCCGGATTTTTTTATGGCTGCAAAGTGGGATTTAGTGCCATAGCCCTTGTGTTTATCAAATCCATATTCGGGGAATTCAGCGTGATATACTTTCATCATTCTGTCCCTAGTTACCTTAGCTATTATGGAAGCGGCAGCAATAGAGAAGGACTTTGAGTCGCCTTTTACTATTGTTTGGAATGATTGGTACTTAGTTGATTTGAATCTGTTACCGTCTATTAAAAGCATATTGGGCTGAGATGATAGTTTGCTGATTGCTAATTCCATAGCCAGATATGTTGCATTCAGGATATTGATTTCATCTATTTTTGCTTCATCAACTATACCGATTCCATAAGATATTCTTTTGTCTGTTCTGATTAGCTCATACAGCTCTTCTCTTTTCTTTTCTGTTAACTTCTTGGAATCGGTGAGCTTTGGTATTTCAAATTGTTCGTGGAATATAACAGCGGCAGCTACTACTGGGCCAGCTATTGGGCCTCTACCTGCTTCATCAACCCCAGCGATTATTGGGTAGCTTTTAATTAGAGAGTTTTCATAGTCAAAGTTTGGGGTGGTCATAAATTTGTTTTTAATAAATGAAATATTACTTTTTTGAAATTTAAAAATATTCTCAATAATTAATAGAAATTCCAACACCAATATTCATATCACTATCATAATGAGCTGACAATCCAATATTGCGCGTTATGATATACTTTAATCCAGCCATATATTCTTTATCAGTATTTATCATAAATGCCATCCTCATTCGGGCAGTTAATGGTATGTCTTCTCTCATTAATTGTAATCTTACTTTCCCATCATGGAATGCTTCAGCTTGCAGAATTAATAGCATTGGTAGAGTGTATTCCGCTCCTAAACTAAAAGCGATTCTTTTGTCTTTCGTGCTTGTTTGACCAAATATATTTTTTTCTGATTCACCAACAGTCTTCCGATACCTAGCATCAACTCCAATAAAAGGCATAAACCATTGCATTTGGCCTATGTATCTACCAAAATGAGTTTCCAATTCATATCCATGATGATCATTATATCCAAGTCGCCATTCAGTACTTAAACTCCATCTAGTATTTTGATACATTAACATACCATCATTACCATTAGAAGCAAAATCATTTTGAGCCATAAAGTGGAATTCCTGGTCATCTGCTCTAACCATATCATAAGCGGCTTCTTTATCTGGTAATTGCGGATTAGGTGGTGAATTTTCATAAGAGAAAACCCTACCCATACCACTCATCATATGATAGAGAATATGGCAATGAAAGAACCAATCCCCATATTCTTCAGAAGCTAAAAATTCAATTGTGTCCCTTTCCATAGGCATAATATCAAGTACATTTTTCAATGGTGCATAATCACCTTGTCCATTTATCACTCTAAAAAAATGACCATGTAAATGCATTGGGTGTCGCATCATAGAATTATTATAAAGTATAATTCTAACTACTTCCCCGGCTTTAATCTGTATTTTATCTGTTTCAGAAAGCGTTTTATTATCTAGACTCCAAACATATCTATTCATGTTACCAGTTAATTCGAATTCTAAGGTCTTCACATTAGATTCTTTAGGATATACAGTTTTTGTTGGAGATTTTAGCATTTTATAATTAAGAGTTACAATTCTTTTGTTATTGTCCATATTATGATTCGAATGATTCATTTCTTTACTTTTCTTTTTTATTTCAGGATACATTACACTATTCATATCCATCTTTTGTAATTCCATATTCATTCCCATATCATCCATGCTACCATCCATATTCATCATATTATTCATCATTTTCATACCTTCAAAATACTTGAGTCTTGGGAGCGGAGTTTGTGCTACTAATTCACCTTCCCCAATATTCAAAATTGCAGAACCAATTCTATCTTCAGATGTCGCCATAAACTGATACTTTTTATCACGATCGGGAATCGTAATTACTACATCATACGTTTCTGAGACGCCAATTATTAACCTATCAACTACAACTGGTTCTACATCAACTCCATCATTTGCAATTACTGTTAACTTGCCACCAGAATAGTTTAGCCAAAAATAAGTTGAAGCACTCCCATTTGCTATACGCAATCTGATTTTGTCGCCTGCTTTGAAATTAGAATTGTTTAGTTCTGGTAAGTTAAACTCATTCTTTCCATTTATAAGGAATTTTTCATAGTAAACATCACTGACATCCATTGCTAGCATTCTCTTCCACTCATTTTCGATTTTAGTCCAAAAATGCCCTTCTACTAATGCTTCCCCATAACTTTGAACTGTCCCTTTTTCTATTGCAAACCAATCATTTGCATTATGTAAGTACCTATGAACAGTATTTGGATTCATATTTGTCCAGTCACTAAGAAGTAAATTATAACTCTGTAACTCATCAAATTCTCTATAAGTTGGGTCATCATTTTTTTTGTTTATTGTTAATGAACCATACATCCCAATCTGCTCTTGGAGACCGGTATGAGAGTGATACCAATAAGTTCCACTTTGTCTTAGTCTAAATGTAAATGTATGTACTGTATTAGGCTCTATAGGTGCTGTCGTCAAATAAGGTACTCCATCTTGCTCATTTGGGACTAGTAATCCATGCCAATGAAATGAAGTCGATTCGTCAAGCAAATTGTGAACTCTAATTATTACACTGTCACCATCAGTAAATGTTAAGGTAGGCATAGGAATTTGACCATTTACAGATATAGCTCTTTTTTCTTCACCTGCAAAATTGACAATTGTATCTCTAACGAATAGATCATATTCTACAATATTTATTTCTTTTGCTATTGACTCGGTTAATGAGAGGATTAGAATCATTAAACAAGTAATTAAAATTTTATTCTTTTTCATTATGTATTTCTTCCTTTATTTCATTTGCAAAATAACCTGCTCTTTTAACTAATTCACTGATTTCTTGTGGATTCATTTCGTTAGATTTTATTGTTAATACTTTATCTGGACTTTCTAAATCTACTTCCCAATTAATTATTTTTGATTCTTTATCAAGTATAGGTTTTACACTTGACACACATCCCATACATTTTATGTTTGTATTAAATTTTAACTCTTTCATCTTTAGATCTCCATTATATTATTTGTTATTAAATATTAATATTTCTTAATCTTAAACTATTTGCGACAACTGATACTGAGCTAAGTGCCATAGCTGCCCCTGCTATCATAGGGTCTAATAAAAATCCATTTATGGGGTATAGCAATCCTGCCGCAATAGGGACACCTAGAATGTTATAAATAAACGCCCAAAAAAGATTTTGCTTTATTCCTTTTACTGTTTTTCTTGATAGTTCTAATGATTTTGGAATAGAGCTTAGATCTGAAGTAATCAAAGTTATTTTTGCAACATCCATGGCTATATCTGAACCGTGACCCATTGCAATGCTGACGTCCGATTGTGCTAATGCTTGAGAATCATTTATACCATCCCCTACCATAGCTACTATTTTACCATTTGCTTGAAGTTCTTCAATAAATTCTGCTTTTTCTTGAGGAAGAACCTCACCTTTAAAGTAAGTTAGATCGAGCTGGGAAGCTACAGCTTGTGCCGTTGATTTACTATCTCCAGTTAACATATAAACATCAATACCAGAATCTCTTAATTTTTTTATCGAACTAATAGATGAATCTTTGATTTTATCTGATATTGCTATTATTGCTAATACTCTATCCTCATCAGTAAAATATGTTACAGTCTTTGCTTCATTTTGCCATTTACTAGTTAGTTGTTGTTGGTTTTCATCTATTTCTACCCCTATCTCATCTATTAATTTTTTATTACCAACATAGTAATTCATTTTGTCATTATAAGATCCAAATGCACCTTTACCTGTTATGCTATTAAAATCTGTTAATGTAGTTGGTATTATTCCATTTTCTTTTAAATGTCTAACAATTGATAAAGCTAATGGATGTTCTGAGTTTGATTCTAGAGATAAGAGAATTCTTCTTTCCATTGATGATTCACTATCTATAAACCATTCAATGTCAGTGACAGACGGTTTCCCTTGAGTGATTGTCCCAGTTTTATCCAATACTACAGCATTGACATTTTGTGCTAATTCCAAACTCTCAGCATCTTTTATAAGTATATTATTCTCAGCCCCTTTGCCAATCCCTACCATTATCGCTGTTGGAGTTGCTAATCCTAGGGCACAAGGACAAGCAATAACAAGAACGGCAATAGACGATAACAGAGCGTGTGATATATAATCCATACCACCAAATATAATCCAAACAAAAAATGTAACAACCGAAGCTAATATTACAATTGGTACAAAAATAGAAGCGATTTTATCAACCATCTTTTGAACAGGAGCTTTGCTACCTTGTGCCTGTTGTACCAATTTAACTATTTGTGCTAGGAAAGTATCTTCTCCTACTTTTTCAGAAATAAATTGGAAACTACCCTTTTGATTTAATGTTCCTGCATATACTTTCTCTGATTCTTTTTTTTCAACGGGAATAGGCTCCCCAGTTATCATACTCTCATCAACAAATGATAGTCCTGATACTACTGTACCATCTACAGGAATTCTTTCCCCCGGTTTCACTACTATACGTTGACCCATTTTCACTTCTGATATTGCTACTTCCTTTTCAACTCCATCTATAATTAAATTTAAAGTTTTGGGCTGCAATCCAACTAATTTACGAATTGCAGTTGTTGTGTTTGATTTAGCTTTTTCTTCTAATAATTTCCCTAATGTTATAAAGGTAATTATTACAGTTGCTGCTTCATAATAGACATGTGGGTGGATTCCATAAGGAATCCAGAATTCAGGATAAATAGTATTAAATAGACTATATATAAATGCAGTTCCTGTACTCATCGCAACTAAAGTATCCATATTAGCTTTCTTATACTTCAATTGTTTCCAAGCATTTATAAAGTAGCTACGGCCAAAATAGAATAATATAGGTGATGAAATAAACAATGAAATCCATTTCCCTAATTCCCATTCCATAAAGAACATACCTATAATGACTATCGGTAAGGTTAGAACTACTGACCAAATAGTTCTAAGCTTTATCTCTTGGTAATATTCATTTACTATATTATCATTGGTGCTATTTGGGTTTGATTGATCTATTATAAGTTCATAGCCTATGCTTTTTAAAGCTTCCTCAAGCGTTTCTAATTCTATATTTTCCTTATATTCTACAAGTACACTATTAGTAGAAAAATTAACATTTGCACTAACAACACCTTCAACATAAGATAACATTGACTCTACACTTGAAGCACATGAAGCACAAGTCATTCCCTTAACTGGGAATATCCTCTTTTCAGTTTTTGAACCACTTATCGGTTCATTTATTTTTAATGTATTCATAATTTTTAAACTCTGTGATTATTGATGGTACAAAATTAATTTGATGACCAATCAATTATATTACAGAATTATGTAAAAATTATATAATATTTTGACTAAATTTTATCTATTAGCTTTAAATGAGGGTCGTGTGTAACTCTAAATTCAGTAACAGTCATTCCTGTTTCTTTCTTGAATAAAGAGGAGAGATAAGAGACATTGCTGAAGTTGAGTTGGTAAGCTATATCAGACAATGATAATTCTTGATAGAATATTAATTCTTTAACTTTTTCTATTTTTTGTGATGTAATAAACTTCTCTATTGTAATACCTTCGATAGAGGAGAATAATCTACTTAGATAAGAATAATCATGATTGAGTTTTTGGGAAATGAGAGTAGAAAAATTTGTTTCCAATGGCTCGTTAGAATGATGTATCTGTTCTATAATAATTGATTTGATTTCTGACACTACTTTGGATAATTTGTTTTCGAGCAATTCGAATCCAAGTAATTTTAAATTTTCCTCAAGTTTATTTTTAATAGAACTTTCTAATTCTTTCTTTAAATAGACCTGACCTAATTTAACATTTAGATATTCTATTCCTAATTCATTCAAGATGTTTTCAATTGCAAGAATACATCTAGCACAAACCATATTTTTAATATGTAGGATCATTTCGGATTCTCTTTCAATTATTTATATCCTAATCTATCAATCTCAAAAATTCCTGTCTTAAATTTAGGTCAGAAAGTAGTCGCCCACGCATTACAGAAGTCACCATTTCCGAATGGCTTTCATCAGCTGATACACCTCTGGCTATCATACAATAGTGCTTTGCTCTTATTACTACACCAAGTGCTTTTGGCTCTAGTAGGTCTTGTAGGAAATCGACAATTTGTTCGCCAAGTTCTTCTTGTATTTGAGCTCTCTTTGCGAAGTATTCGGTTACTCTAGTTAGCTTAGATAGGCCAATTACTTTATCTTTGGGAATGTACCCAATTGCGGCATATCCGGAAATGGGTTGCCAGTGGTGCGAACATAGCGACATCACTTTTATTCCTTTTGATATTACTAGGTCATTCACCTTCGAGCGATTAGGGAATACAGTTAGCTTTGGTGGTTTGTTGAACCTCCCTTCTAGCAATTCATTTACATACATTTTTGCCATTCTCTCCGGTGTGTCAGTAGAGTTTGGGTCATTTGGGTCTATTTTTAGTATTTGCTGTACTTCTCTGAACTTTTGTTCCAATCGCATACGCATTTCTAATAGCTCTTCTTTGGAAAGCTCTTGATTTGCATTTGCATCAAAACTTGGTATTTCGTCGAATTGTCTATTGCTCATTTCCGAACCTCTTTATCTCTACTGGCTCACCGTAGTACTCCACCCATGAGTTAGGTGTTTCATATAGCTTGAGTTTATAAAGCTCGCCGTCTGTAATATGTGGCTTAACAATATCCCAGATCAGAACTGAGATATTCTCAACTGTAGGTATTACACCTTTTAGAAAATCCACATCTACATTCAAATGCTTGTGATCTAAGTGAATAAGAACTTTTTTAACAAGTATATCTTTCAACTTTTTAAGGTCAATAACGTATCCTGTATCAGGGTTAGGTTTACCTTTTACAGTAACTTCTAATACATAATTATGACCGTGTCCATTTGGGTTATTGCATTTATCATATACTTCTTGATTTTTCTGAAAATCCCATTCTGGGTTGTATAATCTATGAGAAGCACTGAACTCTACACTTTTTGTAATAAATAACATTTATAATTCCTAAATTGAATTTTTACAGTATTACGGTATTATGCTCGTATTATTTGTAAATTTGAATAACAAACTAAACAAAGTTACGAAAAATGAAAAAGATATTATTTATTCTTATTGCATCGCTTCTTTATAGTTGCTCATCAGTTAGCGAAAAGAAAAGCGAGCTGAACACAGAATTTAAAAAACTACGAAGTATAACACCTAAGAATCTAGAATTCTCGGGTAAAGTAGATATAGACATGAATGGGCAAAGTCTAAGTCTAAACACTGATATATACTCTGCTGCGAGCGATTCAGTGCTTATGATACTGAAAGCATTTATGGGTATTCCAGCAGCTAAGGTTTATGCAGACCCAATGTCTTTTATGGCTTATAATGCGTTGGAAAATAAAGCATTCTATGGTGAACCCACTAAAGAAAACATGGTAAAAGCTATGAGGTTCGGTTTCTCATATAATGATATGATAGCGCTACTTAGAAATGAACCAAATTTCGAGATGGACTATAAAATCAACAAAGAAGGCTCTAATGAGAATGAAATACTTTACTATAGGTATTTCAAAGATGAGTTCATTGAGTATATCAAATATAATATCAAAGATAACTATATAACTCAATACCAACAAAAATCTTCTGATAATACACTTCTACTCAATGTATTTTTTGAGGATCCTAAAATGGTAGGGAAAAGAAATATGCCTCACAAAGTAACTGCACTTATACCAGAGACGGAAGGGAGTGTTAAGTTCAGATTTGATGAGATAAAATCAATTGATAAATTTGATAAAGGGTTCAATTTTTCAATTCCTAGTAACGTAACGAAAATAAAGCTATAAACCATTGTCAATAGTTGAATTACAGAAGAACAATGTATTAATGCTATTTATAGTACTGTTATCTTGTTGCCTTTCTGCAACAAACGTTTTCGCTCAAGATATTGACAGTACCAAAGCAATCATTGATTCTACTATCACTGATAGTACTGCCGACGAGATATATTTAGATGTAGAATCTGATCTTGAGAAAAGAGTAATATACTCAGCCAAAGATAGTGCTGTATTTATGCCTGGAAAGAGTATGCTGAGACTAAGAGGAGGGGCTAAAGTTGACTATGGTACAGACAAACTAGAAGCAGAAGTTATTCTATTCGACTTAGAAAAATCAAATCTTGATGCTTCTGCAATTCAAGACAGCAATGGTACATATTATGGTTTCCCAAAGTATAACCAACAAGAAAATGAGTATTTTGCTAAGCAACTAACATTTAACTTCAAAACTAAGAAAGGTGTAATAAGCTCCGGCGAAACGGAAATAACTGAAGGATTTTACTTCGGTGAAAAGATAAAAAGAATAAACGAAACAGATATATTCATCGAAAATGGTTTCTATACTACATGCGATGCACCTCACCCCCACTATTACTTCGGTTCTCCCGAAATGAAGATTGTAAACAAAGAAAAAGTACTTATAGACCCACTTATATTTTATGTAGAAGACATACCCGTATTCATTTACCCATTCGGTATATTTTTCCCGAATAAAGGTGGGCGACAATCTGGGCTGATGGTTCCATCTTTCCTATTTTCCGCTGGAAGAGGGGTAGTCTTTGATGATTTGGGTTTCTATTGGGCTGCTTCGGAATTTTGGGATATGCAGTTCACTACAGATTTCTATTCAAAGGGTGGGTATTTACTAGGAACAGCAGGAAGATGGAATGTAAAAGATCAATATTCTGGTAATGCTAGTTTCGAATATGGTAAGACTAGATTTAATACTGACGATGAATATGTTACCGCATGGAAATTTACCTTGGATCATAGACAGAACCTGACTCCTTATCAGAATATAAGTGCAAACTTGAATTTTTCGTCTTCTGATTTCAATAGAAATACGTCTGCTAATATAAATCAGAGGATAACTCAAACCATTACTTCAAACGCATCATACAGCATGGCATTTGATAATGGGTCTAATTTATCTGCTGGATATAATAGAGAACAAAATATAATAACTGACGAACAAACTCAGAATATACCTGTTACATATAGTATTCCGAATTTGACATTATTCAAACTCTTTGATAAAGATGTTACGTTCAGAAATTCTTCTAGGTTAAACTATACGCAACAAACACGTCAAAATATTGATTTAGGTGAAGAAATTCCTGATACTACTTTTAGAAGCGAAGAGCGAAAATACTTGAGTCATACCCCGTCTATAACTTTTAGTTTACCAAGACTATATAATTTCAATATAACACCTAGCTTTAATTTTGGAGTAAATAACTACTTCCGAAAAATGACTCGAACATATAATAATGAGACAGAAGAAGTAGAGCAAAATTTCGAACAGGGTTTCTTCTCTGAGTACTATTATAACTACGGTGTGAGTGCACAAACAAGGTTGTATGGAATGCTTAATTTCGGAGAGACAGGGCTCAAAGCATTGCGTCATACTTTCGAACCTACAATAAGTTATCGAATCAATCCAGACTTCTCAGACCAGAGTTATGATTTTTATGGCACGTATTATGATAATAAGTTAGAAAGAGAGATCACATATAGTAAATTTGATGCTGATGGAGGAAGTCATGCTTCTTCTAGTTTGCAACAAAATATTGGCATAAATTTGGTGAATAGAATAGAAGCCAAAGTATCTAGTGACTCTTTGGATAATAATTTGGAACTGTTGCAGTTCAATTTGAATACAAATTATAATATGGCTGCAGATTCTTTAAATTGGAGCGATATAAATACTTCATTTAGAACACCTGCAGTAAGTTTTGTTAGTTTTTCAGGTAATGCAAATTTCACTTTATATGACGAAGCCGATATTCTCAATAAAGAAAATGAAAAAGTAGGCGTAGAAAAAATTAACAAATTTTTATTTGAAAATAATAAAGGATTAGTTAGATTAACAAATCTTAATCTATCATTAAGCACAAGTTTTGATTCCGATGGAATAAAAGTTGCTGATAGTTTTGGCCAAGATAATGAGCCAGTTGACTCAGCGGAATCAACAAGTTCTTTGGGAGACAGATTTTCTAGAAGAATGAATCTTAATCAAGAAGACAGAGATTTATTCGGAGAGTGTAATGCTGGTTATCAACCAATAAGTGTACCTTGGTCAGTTACTTTAGGATTGAACTTCAGATATTCACAACCCTTTGAAGACAGAATAGATAGGAGCTTAAATCTGAATCTAGGTATTAGGTTTCAACTAACAGAAACATGGAAATTTGACGCAAACGGTCTATATGATTTGATAGACCAAAAATTAGAAAATACAAGTGTTAATATAACTAAGGATATGCACTGCTGGGATTTATCAGTTAGGTGGTATCCAACAGGTATAAACCAAGGGTTTTACTTGAGATTTGGAATAAAGGCATCACAATTACAAGATTTAAAATTAGAAAAACGTGATGACCCAATATATAGATAAATATGAAAAACATATTAGTCATAGAAGACGAAGAATTTGTAAGAGAGACCATATCCGACATGCTCGAGATAGAGGGCTATATACCTATTCTTGCGAAAAATGGTGAAGCTGGTCTAGAGTGCCTAACTCAGATAAAGCCTGACCTAATTCTATGTGATATTAATATGCCAGTTATGGATGGATATGAAGTCTTAGAAAGACTAAAATCCACCGAAAGCCTTTCTAATATTCCTTTTATATTTTTAACAGCTAAAGCTAGTAATGATGATATGCGCCGTGGTATGGAACTCGGTGCTGACGACTATATATTCAAACCATTCAAGGCTAGAGACTTGCTTAATGCTATTAATACACGATTAGAAGTATATGATAGAAGTAAAGTGATGACTGAAACCAAGCTAGATGAACTAAGGTTACAGCTTGCATCTTCTCTTCCACATGAATTTAGAACTCCTCTAAATGTCATTTTAGCTACTTCTCAGTTCCTTCATAAAAAAATGGATATGATGGAAAAAAATGAGATAAAAGATATGATTTATAATATTGTGAACTCTGGCAATAGGCTGAGCAAACTCATATCTAATTATCTAGTTTATACCAACTTACTCCTTAACAAGGAAGAATTGGACTTTAAAGATAAAGTCTTCACGAATTATACAATAGATCCAGAAGATATGATAGAGAACTCTTTCTTGAAAATGGCTTCTGAATTCGAAAGAATAGAAGATGTGGAAATAGATTGTGTACCTGCGGTGATAGATGTTTACCCAGAATACTTCCTAAAAATTGCAGATGAATTAGCTTCAAATGCTTTCAAGTTTTCGAAAGATGGAACTAAAATAAGAGTTTCTACTAGAATAGAAGGTGAACTATATATAATGGAAGTCAGAGATAGGGGGATTGGATTTGATTTGACTAAGCTAGACGAAATTGGTGGATTCAAGCAATTCGGGCGTAAGACAATGGAACAACAAGGAATGGGTCTCGGATTAGCCATAATCAAATTAGTATGTCAAAGATTTAAAATTGATATAAAGATTGACTCCGTACCAAATGAAGGTACTACATTTACTCTCAAATTACCTATTAAAAAAGAGAGTGTCTAAAGCCAAAAGGTTTTTGGTATCGAACACATTCTTAACTTTTAGCATCCCATTAATTTCAATATCTGTAAACATATATTTCATATATGGTCTTTTTAGTTTTCCAATACCGTGTTCTGCTGAAATAGTCCCATCTAATTCTATAGCTAATTTCATCATATAATGATAAAACTCCTCTGCTTTAGCTTTGTCTTCTTCACTTTTTACAAATAGATTAGCATGCAAATGACAATCACCCAAATGACCGAAAACAACAAAATCCAATCCCATAGTATTCAAATGAGAATACATCTCACCATAATAAAATCGAAACTTATCAGATGGAACAGCTGTATCTGTATAAATTTTTTGTTGCCCATACCTAGAAAGTAATTCATTTACGGCTAGTGGTAAATCATGACGAAATTTTGTAATCTTTTCTCTTTCTCTATCATTCATTGCTACCCATGTCATATCCACCAAATCGGTATGCTCAAGAGTAAGTTCATACAGAGATAATGTATCGTTATCAAGCATTACTGAATTGGTTTCGAATTCTACCCATACAGCACCAATTGCTTCAACAGGTAAATCACTATGCTGTTCAGATAATAATTTCAACGAATTATGGTCAAAATACTCTATTAGTCTTGGTCTTAATTGACGTTGATTATCATTTCTCAAATATTCAGCAAAATTTAGCAAATTGTTATAGTCGTCGAAAAAAACGACAGCTGAAAGTATTTCCTCCGATTGATAAAGCAAATCTAATCCTACTTTTTTGACTATTCCCAAGGTACCTTCACTACCTATAAATAGATCTATAATATCCATATCAGGTCTTAGATAATACCCAGCAGCATTTTTACTTGATTTGGGAATTTTTATTTTGGGTATCTCAAACTTTATTATATTACCATTTAGAGTTTTCACTTCAGCGTTATAACCGTTAGCTATATTCTCTCCCCTAGTTATATGCAGTTCGTCACCATCGGGCAGAACAATTTCTAGGTAATTTACGAAATTTCGAGTGGCCCCATATTTGAAAGTTTTTGCACCCGATGCATTATTAGCAACGTTCCCACCTATAGTGCTCCAAGTTTCCGTTGGATTCGAAGGATACATCAAATTAAAAGGCTTTAGTTCTTCGTGAAATGTTTGTAATCGGACACCTGGTTCGAGTAATGCCGTTTTATTAACCGTATCAATAGAAAGAATTTTATCCAACCTTTCAGTTGAAATCAAAGCTCCGGAAAGAGGTACTCCTCCACCTGTTAGCCCTGTTCTGGCTGCTGAGACTGTAAATTCAGTATTTGTAGAATATAGCTCTTTGACTAATGGGCCTATCTCTTCTACACTCTCAGGGATAAATACTTCATCAGCTTTCCCTACATAATTAGCCGCGTCTTTTTGATATTCTAATTTTCTTTCTTCATCAGTTATCTTTATCATACTATTGGTACATCCTTTCAATTTCTGATTTATACTTTTCGAAAATAACATTTGTTTTCATACTAAGCTTAGGAGTTAGCTCGCCAGTTTCTACCGAAAAGGAATTAGGAACTATTGTTATCTTTCTAACTCGCTCGTATTTGGCTAATGTGTCTTGATGATTATTTACTTCTTGCATTATTATCTTATTAATTAAACTATTTGTCACTAGATCGTAATTAGACTGAAACTCTATATTCTTCTCTTTTGCAATTTCTTTTATCGAGTCAAAGTTTGGAGATACTAACGCAGTTAAGTAATCTTTATTCTCACCAAAAATAGCTATATGATCTATATATTCACTCATTCTTATCATATCTTCGATTGGCGATGGAGAAATATTTTTACCACCACTAGTAACTATAATACTTTTGATTCGTCCAGTTATTTTTAAGCTTCCTTTTGTCGTGAATTCTCCTATATCACCCGTATGAAACCAATTATTATCATCTATACAACGTTTAGTAGCCATATCATCATGCCAATAACCTTTCATAACCGAATCTCCTCTTACTAGTATTTCGCCTGTAGTATCTATTTTGACTTCTACATTACTTACTGGTGGCCCTACAGTACCAATCTCTAAGTTATTAGGAGTATTTGCTGATACAACGGGTGAGCATTCCGTCAATCCATATCCTTGAATAATTTTTAATCCGATTGAGTGAAAGAATTTTTGTACTTCTGGGTTTAGAGCAGAACCCCCAGAGACTATATATTTAAGTCTGCCTCCTAACTTTTCTCTCATTTTAGAAAAAATTAGTTTATCGTAAATTTTTAATTTCAACTTATCGGCTAGAGGTATTTTATCAGAGTCTAGATATTTATTTGAAAGATCAATTGCTCTATAAACAAGCTCTCTTTTTGATTTCTTTTCATTTTTTATAGCATTTAATATTTTACTTTTAACTGTTTCAAGTAATTTAGGTACAGCTGTGATTATTCTTGGTTTTACTTCATTCAAATTACTAGATAATGAATCTATAGATTGTGCAATTGTAATCACGCCACCTGTTATCATAAAAGTATAAATCACAGTTCTTTCATAGGCATGACACATGGGTAAAAAAGAAAGGAATTCATCAGTCGAGTTTTTAATTCCAGTATCCCAAATAGAGTTTACATTGGTAAGTACATTTTTATTAGTTAGCATTACACCTTTAGGATTACCTGTGGTACCTGAAGTGTATATTAATGTAAGTATATCGTCTATTTCTACATTTCTCGAGATTTTTATTAATTCATTTTTAAGATTTTCGAAATTATAATTTTTCTCTACCGATTCGATAAGCTCACTCATAGATAGAATATTATTATGTTTATCCGCTATACCATCATCCATAGTTATTATATACTCCAGATGTTCTAGATCATCTTTTACAGAGAGAATATTGTTTAATTGGAATTTATTGGAAACTATTATTATTCTAGCGTCACAATCATTAAAGATAAATTTCTGCTGTTCATGAGTAAAGTTAGGAAAAGTCGGAACATTAATAACGCCGATACAATGAGTCGCAATATCTGCTATCAACCACTCAATCCTATTTTCTGAAATAATTCCAACCCTATCTTTATAATTAATGCCTAGGTCTGTAATTGCTTTATTAAAGCAAATCACTTTCTTAAGGAAGTCTCCTTTTGACATAGAGGTAAGGTCATTATTCTTATAGTATTGCAAGATAGTTTCTGAGTTACTCTTAGTTCTAAGTGCATCAAAGAAACTAGTAAATATTGAGTTAGAATTTAAATCCATTTCCCACCATTTTAAGGTTTAAATGTATATTTTTTGTAGATTAAGCAGATAAATATAAAAGAAATTAAAAAAAAATAGGATTAAAATGAAGAATTTATTCACTGTACTTGTAATCGTGCTGATAACAACATTAGGTCTAGATGCTCAATGGGAGATAAAAGGGGATACGATAATTGTCCAAACACTTTCTTATGACTCTATAACAACAAGATCAGGGACTTGGTTATTCCCACCTGAGGATAGCTATGAAAAAATTCTTATGCACTATTCTCTGAAATGTGACCCTAGAACAACCCAAGATAGATTTAATTGTGGAGAGTGGGATTATTTAACATATACTGTAGTTACTGATTCTTCTGGAAAATTTGATTCTACTTCATTTTTGTCCCCCAATTTTCTTGTAAGAGGCAGTTCACCAAACAAATACTATTATACAACTCAGCCATATAATTACAAAGAGAATGAAATTATTTATAATACTAGTTTTGGAAGTAATTTAACCAATAGAATAGAAGTACCATTCAACAATGATGAAAATGGTATATTCGAAATCAATCCTACTCATGGCAAAGCTTTCTTTGTTAATATGCTATTTCAAAATTCAGAATTGGAATCATATAGAAATAATCAGAGCGAAATTCATGCTATCAAGCTTAAATTCTTAAGTGATGTAAAAATAAAAAATTTCAGAATAAAACTAAAGAATATGAATGCATCTATCCAAGGAGATATACTGAAAAATGAGAATGAAAGCTATCTTAGCGATATTGATATAAAGGCTGGTGATACTAAGGAGTTTGTATTGTTCTCCCCTTTTAAAGTAGAGGATGAGAACTTACTATCAATAGTGATTAGTGGAGAAATCGAAGAAGGAATACTTTCTCTGCAATCGAGAGAAAATGAAGAATCTATAAAGTCTAAATATTATTTTGGGAATGAGAATTATATAAAATTTTCAGAGGGTAGTTATATAGACGTACCTCAAAAGGCTTTCTCCAATTTGGATGATGAAATAACTATAGCCTTTTGGCAAAATGGGGATAAGGTAAAAATGCCACAAAACTCTTATGCATTCGAAGGAGTAAATGCGAAAGGCCAAAGAGTACTGAATAGTCATTTGCCCTGGAGCAATGGACAAGTTTATTGGGATGCAGGTAATAATGGTGGTAGTTATGATAGAATATCTAAACAAGCAACCGATATCGAGTACAAAGGCGAGTGGAATTATTGGACTTTCACAAAAAACACCACTACTGGTGAAATGAAAATTTATTTAAATGGTGAACAGTGGCACTCAGGAACTACATTGAATAGAAATTTCGATGATATAGTAGCTTTCAAAATAGCATCAAATGTAAATGGTTATGGCAGATACGATGGATCTATGGACAATTTCGCAGTTTGGAATAGAGTATTGTCCCCAAGTGAAATCGTAACCACAA
The DNA here is from genome assembly GCA_041595255.1 of Chlorobiota bacterium. Taxonomy (GTDB): domain Bacteria; phylum Bacteroidota; class Ignavibacteria; order Kapaibacteriales; family UBA2268; genus PGYR01. The sequence continues at coordinate 15,181 of JBFHKR010000011.1, read as the reverse complement.
TGCAAAATAACTATCAAATTAATAAAGCTCAACCCCATTGGAATGGACTGTTATTCTACTATGATATGAATAGTATTACAGACAATATAATAACAGATATCACAGGAAATGGAAACGATGGTATTTCTCATGGTTTCCCAGAATTAAGAAGTATCGGTTCTGATAACACAATTGCCATTGATGATAATGATGAGATACTAAGACCTGTTGTTACATTTGTGAAAGGCGAGTTTAGTGATAATGTTAAGCTAGACAGAGAATTAATTAATGTTGTGAGAGAGTATCCTGTCCCTAAAGATGAAGTTTACTTATTCGATTATGAAAGTCCTAATAAAGTTATACCCGCCGCTGAACTAAAGGCATTTTCGGAAAAGATAAAAATACCAACAAGTATTCTTACAGTTTATCCTGCAAATAAACCATTTTACACTTACAGTGAATTCGGAACTATCATTGACTCTGTCGTTGCCGTTGCTACTGATTCACTTATAAAAGAAGATATAAATTATTACTCACCAGTTGTAGATTATGAGATTCACAGATTTATAACTCCTTATGGTATAAATTTGGACTTAGGTCCTGACGGATTCACTTGGGTAGAAGATGTATCTGATTTTGAGCCACTATTACACGGTAATGTCAACCTAAGAGCAGGCAATCAACAAGAATTAATTGATCTGAAATTCCTATTTATAAAAGGAACTCCTGCAAGAAAAGTAAAAAGTGTACAAACACTTTGGAGTTCGGGAGGAAGTTATGAGAGTATAGTCAAAGATAATAATATTTCGTACGTTGTGATAACACCGAACAAAGATGCTTCAATGTTCAGAGCTAAAACAAGGTCAAGTGGTCACGGTTTTGCAGGACCAGCTAACACAGATAATTGCTCTGAATTTTGTAAAAGAACACATAGATTATATGTAGGTAATGATGGTAAGTTCGAATGGGAAGGATGGAAAGAATGTGGTGATAATCCAGTATTTCCACAAGGTGGTACTTGGCAAATAGATAGATCTGACTGGTGCCCAGGAGCAACTGTCAATACTTATGATCATGAAATAACTTCATTCGTAGAACCAGGGGCCACTGTAGAAATGGATTATGAGATTGATAATCCAGCTCAGTTCGTTCCTTATGGTAATTATGTGTTTACAGGATATATGATAGGTTATGATAACCCGAGTTTTGTAAATGATGTATCACTAGAAAGAATAATATCACCATCACTTGACCAAGAGTATGGCCGACTAAATCCTGCATGCGGAGATCCACAAGTAATAATAAAGAACACTGGTTCAGAAACACTTAGAGAACTAACATTCGAATATGGAATAAAAGGCAGAGAAAAGTATCGTCATCATTGGGGTGGTAGATTAGAATTTTTAGAATCGGAAGTAGTAACTTTACCTGCAATTCACATGAATACGCTCAATGCTGGAAAAGAATATGAATTCGAAGTAAATATAATTAATCCAAATGGTAAAGAAGATGAATATTCAAGAAACAATTATGCTATTTCGAAATTCATTGGTGTAGATGTACTTAGCAGTGAAGTAGTTATAAACATGAAAACTAATAGACAAGCTGAAGCTCAATATCAAATGACTCTTAAAAAAGCATATGGTCCTATTATAGAACAAGTTGAGTTAGGTAAATTTGAAAGTAATAAGACATACAGCTTTACTCATAATTTGAGTAAAGGTTGCTACGAATTGTTATTTGAGAATGTAGAAGGTTTCGGTTTAGATTTATGGTGGATGAGAGAACAGCTAGGAACGGGCTATATAAGTCTAAGCGCAGGTAATAAAACTGTTAATTTTAATCCCGATTTTGGTAATTTTATTAAATACCAATTTACAATTGGTGAACTCCCAGACATAAGAATTTCAACAGACACTTTGAACTTTGGTGACTTATTAGTAGGTGAAAAAAGACAGAAATCTGTATTTATTAGTCCTAGAAATGCGAAAGGATTAAATTTGAGAGGAATTGAAATGGGGTTTGCTGGTGCTAAGGGTTTAACTCTGATTAGCCCTACTGATTTTAGTAAAGATATATTCATTAAAGAAGGTGAAAAACAAGAAATAGTTTTTCAGTTTGAACCAAAAGATGAAGACCCTAAATCAGCAATAATCTCAATCAAATCAGACTCAGAGAATACCCCAACTTATAAGTTAACATTAATAGGTAATACAGGTATTTCGACTGTAGAAAGCTACAACGAGTCTATTTACGACGCCAAAATAGTAACCAATGGTAGTAACAAGGAAATTAGACTGATTAACAAGACGAATCACTCTATTACTTCCGACATAAGCTTATATGATATTAGCGGTAAGCTTATTAGCAATTTATATGAAAATCTTCAGATTACTAATTCTATAAATCTACCGATTAATGTAACAACACTAGATCAGGGTATTTATATAGTCCGCGTAAGTTTAGGAAATAATCATAAAGACTTGAAATTTATTAATATAAAATAAAAACAAAGTGTGTAAGATTACTTACAAATAAATGATTGCAAATAGAATTTTAGATTAAAATGATATTTTATTTATATTTTTTTGTTAAATTAGTAACGAAAATATTGAGTATATCGTTAAATTTATAACTGAATTTGAAATTATTTATAATTATATGGAGTAATATTATGAAAACAAGAGTTTTACATAATCTAGGTCTTGCATCTATTACTATGCTTTGCCTATCTTTTTTATTGCCAACAAACACAATGGCACAGTACTATCCTGAAACAGCTATTATTATCGAACAACCACAAGATGTAATTGAATGTGAAGGTTCTTTAGATCAGTTTTTATTTGTAGTTGCTGCACCTTCACAAAAACAATATAAAATTGCTTACAGATGGTGGAAAGACGGTAGAGCTATCTCTAATTGGGTAGCAGATTTCGGTCAAATAACATTTGATACACTTAGATATAGATTAAGTGGTGTTTATAGAGCTGAAATGTTTGTTTTTGATCCAGCTTGGGTTTCTCAATACGGTAACCCATTTCATTATGATTCTGCAAGAGTTTCTCCAATAGTTTTTTCAGAAGAAGCTAATCTATATGCATTGCAAAAGCCAGAATTTATGAAAGATATCAAAAGTGTTTTTACAAAAGAAGGTAAAGGTCTTTCATTAACTTTTGATGCTCACATTTATGGTGAACATAATATGGAAAACCCTACTTATTGGACACAAATCCAATGGTTCAGAGGAAACACACCTTTAACTGACAACGAAAGATACGAAGGCACTAAATCTTCAATTTTAAATATTGAAAATGTTATGGCTACTGATTTTGCAACTGACTATAAAGTGAGATTAGTTGGTGAATGCGATACAGTTTGGTCAAACAACTTTGCAATCAACAAAGAACCTGTTGCAACAGTAACAATCCCTCCTGTTGGAGTTGAAGGTTGCGTTGGCGATGTAGTTCAATTATCTATAGAAGCTGAATCATCAATCGCTAATGTAAATCTTGCTTACCAATGGTGGGTAGATGGTGTTAAGATTACAGATGAAGCTGGTAAATTCAACGGTACAAATACTCCTAATCTGAATGTTACTTTAACTACAGACTTAGCTTATGATGGTACAGAAGAATTCACTTGTCAAGTATGGCCTGTTGGCTATCCTGACAATGGTGCAATTAGCGCTCCTGCAATGATTACTTGGAAAACAGCTCCAGTATTAACAATGGATTTGAGTGCTGCGTATTCAGCAAAAGAAGATGATAAAGTTGAAATGTATGTAACAGTAACTGGAAGCAATCTAACTTACACTTGGACAAAAGATGGAGTTGATTTAGCTAACAATAATGATTCGCTAGTAATTGACATGGTTGCTATGGCTGATGCTGGTGATTATGTAGTTACGGTTTCTAATGACTGTGGCGAAGTTACATCTACAACTGCTACATTAACTGTAACTCAAGGCCCTATCATAACAAGTGTAAATGCAGAAACTGGCTTAGGACTTACTCAAAACTATCCTAATCCATTTGAAGGTAACTCTAGTATGTCGTTCAACTCGCAAAGAAGTGGAAACGCATCTGTTGTAATGACAGATATGCTAGGTAATGTAGTTGCAAACTTATTTAACGGTTATGTAAACGCAGGCGCTGAAACAACAATCCAACTTAACGTAACAAATATGAATCTTAATTCAGGTACATACTTTGTAACTTTGAGAATGGGAGATAAAGTGGAAACAAGACAAATATCTGTAGTTAGATAATCTATTACACATATTTGAATCGGATTTATAAGCCGAGTAGTTTGATAACTACTCGGCTTTTTTTATTGAATGCAATTCATTTTGTTACTCCTAGACTTGCTTTGAAGCCACCATGTAACATAATTAAAAAAAAAATTTCAATTTGTTACAAATTTCAATAATAGAAGGGTTTCTAGTAAATTTTTAATAATTCTTTATTTATATATTTCGCATCTAGAATAGTATAAATAAGTATTAATTAATTATTAAAGGAGTTTTATATGAAAAAACTTAATACGCTAGGAATGGGATTATTTACATTCTTTGCAATTTGCTTTCTGTTTTTAGGAAGCGCAGATTTATTTGCTCAGCCAACGGTAAAAGCAATTAAAAGATATAGTCCAACAGACCAATACACATATGAAGAATATTTGACTTGGGAAGTTGAATTTTCGGATCCTATTGATAGTAAAACTATCAGTGGCGATGACTTCAAAATGACTCAACTTGACGGCTATTACTACACGGCGATTGATTACGTTTATCAAAGTGACAAAGATGGTTATAAATGGGTTGTGGAAACTTACACTTATAATTATGATGGTTATGGTGAAATACGATTAGATTTCACTGGAGTAGTTTCTAATACAAAAGGTACTTCTACATCTAAGGGATATACTTTTACAAGTGGTGAAACATTCATATACGGTGAAAAACCTACACCAGAAGTATCTTTCTTTAGTAGAGTATCTCCAACATCTCAAAACATTTATGCTCAAGATGTAGCTTGGAACGTCTATTTTAACCAGGCTATTGACGCAAATACTTTGACTACTTCGGATTTTGCATTAAACAAATCTGGCACAGCTAACGGAACAATCTCAAGTATAACAACTGTAAATAGTTCTACGTTTAGAGTAAATGTTAATAATGTATCTGGATTAGGTAATTTGAGGTTAGACTTTACAGGATCTGTTTCGAATGCGGCTGGTGATAAGAGTCAATATACTTACACATATGGTCCAGTGTTTACAATACAACCTCCTATCTCAATAACTTCGATTACTAGATTTACTCCATTGGCACAGCAATTCAAAGGAACTAGCGTTACTTATAGAGTAATTTTTAATAGATCATTACTTGCTTCTTCAGTAAATACAACTGATTTCCAACTAGCTGCTTTATCAGGACAAATTTCAGGTTCTGTCACTTCTGTGACAGGTTCTGGTACAACTTACTATGTTACTGTAAGTGGTATTAGTAAAGATGTTGAGCTTAGATTGAATGCTAATGGCTCATTTACGGATACATATAGCTTAACAAATTCTACTACATTCTTTACAGGTGAAACTTATATTATAGATATTACTGCACCAGTAATTCAGTATGCTACTATTACTTCAAGTAATCAAAACATAAGAAGAGCAATTCCTGAGAATACAGTAACAGTAAACTTCAATACAAACGAAATTATAAATATCGTATCTGCAAAAATAAATGGTAAAACAGTTTCTCACAAAGGAAGTGGAACTACTGGTGGTTCATCAGAATATACTTATACTTTATTTGATACTGAAGGGCTTGCTACATTTGAGTTCATAGTATCTGATATGGCTGGTAATACTACAACATTCAATAAAACAACTGATGGTTCTTTTGTTAATTTTGTTATCCCAATTCCAGAAGTTGTGATTATAGAACAACCGAATGATGTAATAGCTTGCGAAGGCAGTACAGATAGATTTTTATTTGTTGTTGCTGCTCCTGATTTGAAAGGGTATAACATTGTATATAGATGGTGGAAAGACGGTAGAAAAATTTCTAACTGGACTCCTGACTTTGGTCAACTTAATTTTGATACATTAAGATACAAAATGAGTGGAACTTATAGAGCAGAGATGTTTGTATTTAACCCAAGATGGAAATCAGACTATGGTAATCCATTTAATTATGACTCTGCTAAGGTATCTCCTGTTGTTTTCTCAGAAGAAATAAACCTGTATGTACTACAAAGACCTTCATTCTTAAGTGATATTAAACCCATTACTGCAGCACTAGGTTCAAATTTATCTTTGACTTTTGATGCTCAGATATACGGTGAACATAACATGGAAAACCCTACTTATTGGACAGAAATTCAATGGTATAGAGGTAATACACCACTTACAGATAATGAAAGATATCAAGGTACAAAATCATCGATTCTAAATATTAATAATGTAGATGCATCTGATTATGCTACTGACTATAGAGTTAGACTAGTTGGTGAATGTGAAACAATATGGTCTAATGAATTTGCTATTAGTCAAGAACCATACGCAACTATTAAAGTTCAACCAACTTCAGTTGAAGGTTGTGTAAATGATGTAGTTCAAATTTCAGTTGAAGCTGAATCTACTTTACAAGGTATGCCTCTTACTTACCAATGGATGGTAAATGGTGTAGCAATAATAGATGAAGCTGGCAAGTTCAATGGTGCTAATTCTCCTGACTTAAATGTAACTTTAACTACTGCTTTGGCTTATGATGGTACTGAAGTATTCACGTGTAAAGTATGGCCAGTTGGGTTCCCTAACAATGGAGCTACTAGTAGCCCTGCTATGATTACTTGGAAAACTGCTCCTGTTATAACTATGGATCTTAGTAACGCATATTCAGCAAAAGTAGATGACAAAGTTGAATTGTATATCACTGTTACAGGTAACAATTTGACTTATACTTGGACTAAAGACGGTGTTGATTTAGTTAATAATAATGATTCATTAGTTATAGATATGGTTACTTTGGGTGACGCTGGAGATTATGTTGTGACTGTATCTAATGACTGTGGAGATGTAACTTCTACTACAGCTACATTAGCTGTTACTCAAGGTCCAATTATAACTAGTGTTAATGCTATAACTGGACTTGGTCTAAGCCAAAACTATCCAAATCCATTTAGCTCTAACTCTACTATGACATTCAACTCACAAAGAAGCGGTAACGCAACTGTAGTGATGACTGATATGTTGGGTAATATAGTTGCTAACCTGTACAACGGTCACGTTAATGCAGGTGTCGAAACTCCAATCCAACTTAATAATATGAACTTGAACTCAGGTACATATTTCATTACTTTGAGAATGGGTGATAAAGTTGAAACTAGACAAGTATCTGTTGTGAGATAATCACTTTAGATTAAATTTCGATTCATACAAGCCGAGTAGTCTTAGACTACTCGGCTTTTTTATTATGCAATTCTTAGATTTTCCATATATTGCAATATGAAAAAGATAATATTGATATTAAGTTTAGTACTTGTTTTCGCTTGTAATAATGAAGATGGAATGTCTGATGAGAAATTCATTCAGATTTATCAAGAAGTTTTAGTCGCTAGAGAAAGTACGGTTGATAGAGAAAAGGGAACTTCTAAAGTAAATGAAGTTTTCGAGAAGTATAATATAAGTGAACCAGAATTTCGTAAGCTTTATTTGAAAATGGCTTCTGAGAACCCTAAGAGACTAGCTGAGTTGTTAGATTCTATTCGTATACAAACTGAGGTAGAAATTCGAAGTATTGATTCGATAAGAAAAGCATCAGAGATGAAAAAAGATACCAACTCCGCCACCAACACCGATAAATGAGGTGTTGCCTTCAACTCTTTCTAAGAAATTATCGAATGAATCATTAGAAGTTGTTTGGTATTGTAATCCCAAATTAAAGTTGAAAGATACTGCACTATTAAGTATATAGTTATACCCAACACCTAAGCCGAGGTTATGATAAACGTCTTTATCATAAAGTTTTATTTCCTTTTCGAAATCAGTACCTGGGTCAATGTAAGTCACACTGTTTTTCTCAAAATACCATAAGCTAGCCGCAGCAAACCCATAGACTTTATGCTCGGAGTCTCTATAAATAGTTTTCTGGTATTCTATACCTGTTATTATTGTTAGATTTAGATTATTATCTGCATTACTTCCCGTATAATAGGGCATGACTGTAAATTGGAATGCATTTTGGCGATCAAGTTCTATAACATATCCTAATCCAGTACCGGAAATCGTAGAATAGCTAATACCCAGCTGATGACGAGGGTATTTATTAGCAAAAACTGAGGTGGTTGCAAGGAATAAGATCGTTACTATGATAATTTTAAAACGCATTTTCTAAATGTGTTATATGTGGTTTTCCAGCAATAATATCTATCGCTACTAAGTCCATACGGCAATCTTTATCAGTTATTTTATTTATATTCAAATAACCCTCAGCAGCTTTTCTTAACTTTAGTTGTTTGCCATAAGTCACAGATTCAATAGCCGTCCCAAAGTTATTATTGTTTCTTCCTTTTACTTCACAAAAAACAAGAATATTATCAATTTCTGCGACTATATCTATTTCCCCAAGCTTCCCATAATGGAAATTTCGCTTTATAATTTTATAGCCTTTTTTTATAAGATAATCTTCGGCTAGTCCCTCAAAATTATGTCCAACTTGAGTATTATCCATTAGTAAGCTCTAACGTTTTTCCCTTCATAATAATTAATGAAAGCACGATTAACTACTCTCATACCACTTGCTGTTGGATAATTACCTGTAAAGTACCAGTCACCTTTATGATTAGGACAAGCTATATGCAAATGCTCTACCGTTTGGAATATAACCTCTACTTCAGCATTTATAGTTTCTTCTCTGATTAATTGAGCTACTTTTTTAGAAATCTCTTCTGCTGTAAATAAGTCATAAATCCCTTTTACATAGTTTATACCATCGTATTCTGGTAGTTTAACTGAAGACTTACATTTCTCATAAACTTCATCTATCACTGATTCTTTCCCCTGCTCTTTAAGTAATTCTATAGCTGCTTTGAAAGCAATAAAATCACCCAATTTAGCCATATCAATTCCGTAGCAATCAGGATAACGAATCTGTGGAGCAGAAGAAACAACAATTATTTTCTTAGGTTTTAGAGTATCTAGTATTCTAATTATACTTTTTTGTAATGTAGTTCCTCTTACAATACTGTCATCTAAAACAACGAGTGTATCTGTTGGTTTTACTTTACCATAAGTAACATCATATATGTGCGAAACCAAATCATCGCGTGAACTGTCTTCAGTAATGAACGTTCGTAATTTAGCATCTTTAATAGCTATTTTTTCTAGCCTTACTCGTTTTTCGAGTATTTTACTCAAATCTTCATTGCTAAGAGTACCATTTCGCTCAATTATTTCATCTATTTGTATTCTCTTCTGATAATCTTCCATCCCTTTGAGTAGTCCATAGAATGCTACTTCTGCAGTATTTGGAATAAAAGAAAAAACTGTATTATCTAAATCGCCAGCTATAGAGTGAATAACTTGCTTAGTAACTTGCCTTCCCAGCTCCAATCTCTCATTATAAATATCTGCATCATTTCCTCGAGAGAAGTATATACGTTCAAAAGAACAAGATAATTTTTCTTGCGGTTCACGTATTTCCTCGAAAGAGATTCTTCCATCTTTCTTGATTATAATAGCATGACCAGGATCTAATTCTTTAATTTGATCTATTTCTACTTTGAAAGCTGTTTGTATAACGGGTCTTTCTGAAGTAACCACAGCTATTTCATCATCTATATAATAGAAGCAAGGGCGAATACCATTAGGGTCTCTTAAAACAAAAGAGTCACCATGACCGATCATACCAGCTATACTATAACCACCATCCCACTTTTTCGCAGAACGACGAAGCATATTAGTTACATCTAAATTATCCATAATCAAAGGTGAAGCGTCTTTTTTAGAAATACCTTTACTTTTTAGATCAAACCATACTTTATTGACTTCTTCATCTAGAAAGTGCCCTGTTCGCTCAAGTATAGTTACTGTATCAGCCTTTTCTTTAGGGTGTTGTCCTAGGTTTATAAGTGTTTCGAACAGTTCATCAACATTAGTCATGTTGAAATTACCTGCCATTATTAGATTTTTGTGCATCCAATTATTAGCCCGTAAGAAAGGGTGGCAGTTCTCAATTTTATTTTTACCGTAAGTCCCGTACCTTAAGTGGCCTAAGTATATATTTCCGACATAAGGCAATTCTTCTGCGGCTAATTCCAGATTATTTTTATACTCTGGATTATTTCTCATTCGCTTATTAATCTTTCTTGATATTTGACCGAAGATGTCTTGAATTGGTTGATTTTCTACAGAGCGACGTCTAAATATATAAGGATTACCAGGTTCAGGGTCAAACTTTATGCTAAGGAAACCAGCACCATCTTGGCCTCGATTATGCTGTTTTTGCATAAGTAAATACATTTTGTTGATGCCATAAAACGGACTGCCATACTTTTCTATATAGTAAGACATTGGCTTCAGTAATCTAAGTAGAACTATACCACATTCGTGCTTTATCGGATCGCTCATAAACTAAGGGGGATTTGATTATTTAACGAATTCAAAAATAAGAAAATTATTTAAAAGGTTTTATTATTGTTTTGTGTATAGGCGGATTTAATCTTTCCAGATTTTAAAATTAAAAATTATTAGAATTTGAAAAATCTAGCCGAGCCATGATAAACTGCCCTGACTTCGTTACATGAATTACTTAAAACTGGGTTGACTTTGTTACAAAATTACATCCCGACTCCACCTATGTTACTAATTATGTAGCCTTAACTGAATGATTCATTTTATTTTCAAAGGAGTGTAAAATCTATTTGACATTTTGTATATTATTATTAACTTTGTATCAATTATATTATACATCATCAAAAAAGTTTTTAGAAATGGAAAAATTATCACTAGCTGAAAAGAGACCTATATTCTCATTATTAACTACTATCATTACATTCGCTGCTTACTATTGGTATGTAACAGAATTGTATATAGAGAAGACATTGACAGTGCAAACTGAAATCGAATTTTGGAGCGCCGTTATTCTCATTCTCATCCCAGTATTCGTTGTGAGTAAAATTATTCTAATGATTATTCTGACTATAATTAATACTATCATAACTGGAGAGGAAACAAGATTTGACAAGTTAGATGAGTTCGGGAAATTAATAGATATAAAAGCAACACGTAATTTCTATCATGTATTTATTGTTGGCTTTTTAGCATTTCTAAGCTCCTTAGCTTTTAGCTTTAATGTTTTCATCTCATTCAATATTATCCTATTTACTATATTAGTCTCAGCTATAATAGCAGATTTATCTGAGTTCTATTATATGCGAAGTGGAGTATAAACTATGAGTAAAAACTTTATTAGCTCTAATATAAGAGTACTCAGATTTCATAACAATGAGATGACCCAACAGCAATTAGCAGACGCGGTTGATGTGACTCGCCAAACTATAGTTGCAATCGAAAAAGGAAAATATTCTCCATCATTGGAGCTTGCATTCAAAATTGCTCGAATTTTCGATAAAAAGCTAGAAGAAGTATTTAATTATGAGCCATTGGAGGGCTCAAAATGATTGAGAATCTTTTCATATTTAAAACGAATATTGATAATGGTGAACGGATTAATGGGATTAAAGAGGATTTGAATTCTAATCCCTTCGTTCGTAATTGGTATCTAGATCAAGAAGATAAAGACAATGTACTCAAAGTACGAACTGACGGAAAAATAAGAGAAAATGAAATAATTGAAATTGTAAATTCAAATGGATTTCAATGTGAAATTCTAACAGATTAAGAGATATGTCAATGAAAGCAATGGTTTACAAAAAATACGGATCACCAGATGTATTTGAAATAGCTGAATTAAAAAGACCTCAAATAAAGTCAAATGAAATATTAATCAAAGTGCATTACACGACTGTTACAACAGCAGATGTAAGACTACGTTCGCTAAATGTACCAAAAGGTTTTGGATTAATAATAAGACTAGTACAAGGTCTGACAAAGCCGAGAAAGCAACTATTAGGCTCTGATTTTTCTGGGGAGGTAGTGGCAGTTGGTAATAATGTAAAGGAATTCGTAACTGGAGATAAAGTCTTTGGATCCAGTAAGACAGGAACTTATGCCGAGTTTACCGTTCTCAAAGATAATGGGACTATTACTAAAATCCCTGATAATATTAGTTTGGAAGAGGCAGCATCGCTACCTTTCGGAGCAATGACTTCATTGACATTTCTAAGAGATTTGGGGGAGTTAAAGCAAGGGCAAAAGCTTCTAATAAATGGTGCATCTGGTTCATTGGGTACAAATGCGATACAAATGGCTAAAATGTACGGTGCTCATATAACTGCAATTTGTAGTGGTAAGAACACTGAATTAGTCAAATCATTAGGTGCAGACGAGGTTATAGATTACACCAAAGAAGACTATCTAAAAAGCGGTAAGAAATATGATATTATCTATGACACATTAGGAATAATCTCACCGAAGGAAAGTTTAAGTATGTTAAATGAAGGTGGAAGACATCTAATGGCCGTAGCTACTATCCCTCAATACTTTGATATTTTCAAGTTATCTATGACACAAAGGAAAAAGATCAAAGCCGGAATGGCTATATTCAGTAAGAATAATATAGAAACAATTGCTGAGTTCGTCAGTATGGGTAAACTAAAACCAGTTATAGATAAAACTTTTCAGTTAGAAGATATTGCAGAAGCTCACAGATATGTAGATATGGGGCATAAAGTTGGCAGTGTTGTTATTCGAGTGTATTAGTATGTTTGACTTTCATTTAAACCCAACTAATGAACTATCAAAATTAGCTATAGAATATAGTTTGACCTCGTGGGTGAATTTAGTAGAATTTATTGCCGCTCTCCCCTATGGCCGAAATGAAAATAGATATGATCTTAGTTTAGTTTTAAAAGAGAAAAAAGGCACTTGTAGCTCGAAACATGCATTTCTAAGAGAAATTGCGATTGAAAATAATCAAGAAAATATTAAACTAATTCTTGGTCTTTATAAAATGGACAATCAAAACACACCTAGAATAGGTGATGAGTTAGTGAAAAATTTAATAGACTATATACCTGAAGCTCATTGTTATCTTAGAATTGGTGATGAAAGAGTAGATATTACCACGGAGAGATCTAGTTTCACGAAAATAGAGAAATCTCTAATAAAAGAAATTGAAATTCAACCAAATCAAGTTTCAGAATTCAAAGTCAATTACCATAAAAACTACCTTAAAGATTGGATTTCTGAAAATAATATAAGCTATAACTTCAATGAATTATGGGCTATAAGAGAAAACTGTATAAAAAACATAGAAAATAGCAATTAAATTACATTTTCTTGTCCCAATCTTAAATAGCTAATCGTTATATTGGTGTAATCGAAATTTTTATAACAATACTTAAGAGGTAATACGATGAACCAATATTTATTAATCTACAGAAATGATGTAAGCCAGGAATTTAATCCTAGTCCGGAGCAAATGCAGGCTATAATGGAACAATGGGGTGCTTGGCATGAAGATCTAGCAAAAGAAGGGCGTTTAGTAGCATCTGAGGCTTTGCAAACATCAGGTAAGGTACTTGCACCTGACAATGTTGTTACAGACGGTCCTTATGTAGAAGCTAAAGAATTAGTTGGTGGATTTACACTTATAAAAGCTGAGTCAATGGAAAAAGCTATCGATTTAGCAAAAGGTTGTCCACTTCATGCTGGTGGTGAAAAGATAGAAGTAAGAGAAGTAATGAAATTTGAATTTTAGAAATTAATTCTACATCTGAGTAATTTCAAACCCAATAATCAATAATTATTGGGTTTTTTGTTATATTTGCTTAACTAATACGTATTAATAATATCTGAATTAACAAAGTTAAGATTATGGAAACAATAAGAATAGATATTTTGAACCCAAAGGCCTTAAAGCTCTTGAACAATCTTGCAGATTTGAACTTGATTCGAATTAAAAGTAATGATGATGATTTGTCGAAACTAATTAAGAAAATTAGGAGCAACTCTAAGGAAGAAATCACTTTAGAAAATATTACTAAAGAAGTAGAAGCTGTAAGGCAGTCTCGAAATGCCAATTAAAAGAGTAATTCTTGATACAAATTTATGGATTAGTTTCCTTATAAATGATTCATATAAAGAAATTGACCATCTAATTAAAAGTGATTAGATAAAATTAATTTTCTCAATTGAATTATTAGATGAATTCATCGAAGTTGTAAATAGACCAAAATTTAATAAATACTTCAAAGATGATGATATAATACAATTAGTTAACATGTTTGATGAGTATGCAGTTCTTGTTGAGGTTAAATCAAATTTAGATTTATGCCGAGATAAGAAAGATAATTTTCTTTTAAATTTGGCAAAAGACTCCAAATCCGATTATTTAATAACTGGCGATTTAGACTTATTGATTCTAGAAAGAATAGATAATTGTAAAATAATCCAATACTCCAATTTCCTAAAAGAAATGAACTAAAAGTAAACACGAATATACCGCCCAATAATCAATAATTATTGGGTTTTTTGTTATATTGTAAATACGTCAAATAATGAAGTATACAATAATGAAAAAGATTCTATTAATATTCTTTCTTGCATTTTCAATTGTCAATGCTAAAGAAGAATTAGACTGGGTTGCTTTTGCTTCTGGTATAGATGGAACATCGAGTAGTTCTGTTAATGAGATGGATGAATTAGTAAAAGATAAAGATATTGAAGAAATAAAAGAACTACTTTTTTCAGAGAATGTTGCACTTAAAGGGTTGTCAGTCTACGTTTTAGAGATATTGAAAGAAAAAGAGATTATCGATTTGGATTCAATAGAATTAAATCAAATTAGTATTCTGTATTCTTCAAATGAAGAATTAGTTATATCTTCTGGTTGTGAAATAGAATTCATTTCGACATTAGGTAGGTTTCTTAGCTTTAATGGGTTAATTAAATGGGAAGCTAGAGAAAGATATACTAAGTTGATAGAGGAATACTATCGAGATGATTAACTACAACTACATAGTCCCACACTCGAGATTTTTAATTATGAGGATGTATCATGTTGAAGAAATTATTT
>JBFHKR010000010.1:0-37390 GCA_041595255.1 Chlorobiota bacterium | reverse complement strand
CCTTGGAAATTAGCTCCAGATAATACCTCATTATCATCAGGGAAGAATATTGGATTATCTCCTACACCATTCAATTCAATTTCTACTTGTTCTTGAGCCCACCTTATAGCATCTCTAGCAGCACCAATTACTTGAGGGCTTGATCTCATAGAGTAGGCATCTTGTACTTTAGTTTTGATTTTACCTGTTATTAAATCACTTCCCTCTAGACATTTTCTAATTGAAACTGCACTTTTTACAGCTCCTTGAAATCCACGCACTTCATGTATTTTTTTGCTATATGGTTTCAAATTTGCCATAAGAGCTTCTAATGACATTGCCGCAGCTATTTCTGAATGCTTTATCAATTTCTTAAAATCAAATAAATGAATAGCACTCATAGCAGTTAAAAGATTTGAACCATTGATAAATGCTAATCCATCCCTTGCCTTTAATCCTGGAATTTCTATTTCAGCACGTTCAAATGCTATTTTACCTGGAAGTAGTTCGCCTTTGTAGTATGCCTTTCCTTCACCTAGCATAAGTAACGCTGCTTGAGCCATAGGTGCCAAATCGCCACTGGCTCCTACGGATCCTTTTTGACAAACAAATGGTGTAACTTCTTTGTTTAACATTTCTACTATAGTTTGTGTTATCTCTAACCTACATCCGCTATTCCCATTAGCATGGACATTTATTCTACCTGCTAATGCACCTCGTACATATTCAATTGGAGCAGGGTCTCCAATACCAGCAGAATGATTATAAATTAGATTTTTTTGGAATTGCTCTAGTTGTTCATCATTTAAAACTATTTCAGAGAATTCTCCTATTCCTGTATTAACTCCATACATTACTACATTAGCTTCTATCTTAGATTCTAGAAAGATTCTGCATTTTTTTATTTTTTCTATACTATCTTCAGATAATTTTACTTTTGCATTGTTACGTGCAATATCTACAATTGAATCAATTGTTAAACTTTTACCATTAAGTTCATAAACCTTTGACATATTTACCTCTTTTATTCTGCTAATTTAATAAAACCATCAGTTAACCAATTAGCGATTGCTTGTCTATTATTCTTTTCAACTAGTCTAATTTGATCTTGTTCATTTTGAATGTTGCCAAGTTCTATATACACTGTTACAGGTATTGTATTTCTCAGCATATATAGACCTCTTGCAGATACAGAACCATTATACCCTCTACCTGGTTGCGCAGCTCTATATTTTTCTTCAATTGTTTCAAGTAGAGTAGTAGCTATAATCTTACCTCTTTCAGAATTTTGATTATGGTAGAAAAATATATCAATTCTTCTGCTTTTATTTTCTCTACTGTCTACGTGTATAGGAACGACTATATGTTCTTTTGCGTTATTTTGATTCTTATAATACTCATTATTTATTATTTCAACTCGTTTTTTCAAACGAGATAATTGATTTCTAGGTATTTCTTGATCACCATAATACACTTCTTTGAAACTATTATTCAAATAAACATCATCCCGAATTCCATCAGTTTTATCCTGAACGATGATTTTAACAGTTGCACCATGTTCCATGAGATTCTTTGCCAATCTCAGAATAACATCATATGCGTATTCATCTTCATGAAGTTCATGACCGTATCTTCTACCTATTGCGCCTGGGTCTGGGCCACCGTGTCCACCGACTAAATAATATATATTATCTTTTAGCTTATGACTTATTTCTTTTACTTCTTTATATTTTTCACCAAATAGTGGTTCGATATAGGTTTGTAAGCCTGTTTTTTTTGTTTTAGTTACAGAATTATTTTTTTGTACTATGTTTTCAACTTCTTTCAAATAGAAAGTTATTTCGGGTACCCACAATTCTTTATTTATTCTATAATTATTGTTCTTTATGCCTTTGGAGAAGAGTAAATCGTTATAATCTTGTATAGTAACTGCGTAGTCATAATCTGAGTTGCCAATACTTGTCCTTATAGATTTTCCATTATATTCGAAAACTTTTATAGGTAACTTGTATTTAACACCTAAATACAATGAATTACTTGACCCTAATTTAGATTGATTTAAACTATTAAAAACAGAAATATTTTGTTCCGTATAATCCAACCTATATCGCTGGAATATTGTTTTTAATCCATCACCATTTTGAGGAAGTATCTCCAAATACTCACTACTAAACAAGGGTAACAGGTTTAATAATATTAATATTAACACAATTCTAATTATTTTCATTGACTATGGCATTTTATTAGCTACTAATTTAAAAAATCAATCATGTATCAAAGAACAATAAGTTTTTATTTCTTTAATTGTTGATAATTAATACAATTTCAATTAATAAGTTGTCAAGATATTACTCTAAAACTTGATTTATTGCTATTTTGTTTCTTTAAAAATGTCAAATAAGTAAAATATAGTTAATTATAATGGATTTGTTAGAAAAGATTATTTCGCTTTCAAAAAGAAAAGGATTTGTATTCCAATCATCTGAAATATATGGTGGATTAAATGGGTGTTGGGATTTTGGTCCCTTGGGTGTCGAATTACTCAAAAACATCAAAGATGAATGGTGGAAGGCGATGACTTATAGAGATAATATAGAGGGATTAGATGCATCTATACTCATGCATCCACGTACATGGGATGCATCAGGTCATACAGTGCAATTTTCTGATCCAATGATTGATAACAAGACTACAAAGAAAAGATTTAGAGCAGATAATCTAATAGAAGATGAAATACAAAGGTTATTAAAAAAAGGAAAAACAGATAAAGCTGAAGAGATACAATCTAAGCTAGAGCTAGCTCAAAGCAATGAAGATTATTATAATATTATAATCGAAGCAGATATTCATGATAATGGAAGTAGAGAATGGACAGATGTAAAAAACTTTAATCTAATGTTTAAAACATTCGTAGGTCCTGTAGAAGACTCTTCTAATACAGTATATTTACGTCCAGAAACTGCACAAGGAATATTTGTTAATTTTAAAAATGTAATGGAATCAGGAAGACAAAAGATTCCTTTTGGGATTGCACAAATTGGAAAAGCGTTTAGAAATGAAATAAATACGAAAAACTTTTTATTTAGAACTCGTGAATTTGAGCAAATGGAAATGCAATACTTCGTGAAACCAGGGACAGAAAAAGAGAGTTTTGAGCGTTGGCAAAGTGAAAGATGGAATTGGTATATTGGATTAGGCATGAAAGAAGAAAATTTAAGATGGCATAATCACGAAAAGCTTGCTCATTATGCAAATTTTGCTTCAGATATAGAGTTCAAATTCCCATTTGGATTTGGCGAAATGGAAGGTATTCATTCACGCACGGACTTCGATTTGCTTAGACATCAAGAATATTCTGGCAAAAAACTAGAATTTGTTGATACAGTTAATGGTGATAGATTTGTACCTTATGTTATTGAAACTTCAGGTGGTGTATCACGTTCTTTTATGGCATTCTTATGTAATGCATATGAAGAAGAAATAATAAAAGACGGCGATAAAGAAGATACACGTACCGTACTAAGATTCCATAATAAATTAGCTCCTATTAAAGCAGCCGTTTTCCCATTAGTAAAAAAAGATGGTATGCCCGAGATAGCAATTGACATATTTAATGAAATACAAACTACTTACAAAGCACAATATGATGAAGCTGGAGCAGTAGGTAGAAGATATAGAAGACAAGATGAAATAGGAACACCATATTGTATCACAGTTGATGGTCAATCATTAGATGATGGAACTGTGACTATTAGAGATAGAGATACTATGGAACAAATTAGAATTCATAAAAATGAAGTCTTATCATATTTAAAAAAACATATTTAGAATATTAATTGAATTTGAAGAAATACATATTATTATTTTTAATTCCTTTGTCACTAATTAGTGCAAAGAAAGATGATAATTATTTTGACATTTATAATGCATTGAATACATTTGGCAGAGCTTACGAACAACTTAATAGTGGATATGTAAGCGACGTAAACCCAAGTGATTTGATAAAACAATCAATAAAGGGAATGGTCTCTGAACTTGATCCTTACACACGATATGAGGAAAATGTTGGTGAAACTCAATCCGATTATTTATCAACTGGGTACTATATTGGTTTCGGATTCACTGTAGATAAAGTAAATGCGAAAAATACTATAGTAAAAGTTACTGAAGGATACCCAGCTGACAAGGCAGGTCTAAGAATAGGGGACGAACTAATTACAATTGATAGTATTTATGTTAGCAAACTAAATCAGGATTCGTTAAGAAGTATATTAGTTGGTAAATCAGGTTCAAAGTCATTGTTTAGATATTACAGGTTAGGCAATAAAGATACGAATGAAATAGAAATAACTAGGACTGAGGTAGCTGTTAAAGATGTTCCATTTCAAAGAATAATAAATGATTCTATTGCATATATTAAGTTAGACCAATTCTCAGTTAAAGCAGATTTTGCATTCAGGAAAGCACTTAGAGAATTGGAATATGAAGGCAAGTTTAACTCTTTGATTATTGATTTAAGAGATAATCCTGGAGGAGTATTACAATCGTCTCTTAGAATACTCGAATTATTTGTACCTGAAAATACTTTATTATTGACTACTCGTGGTAAACTGAAAGAAAATTCTCAAGATTATTATTCAAGAACTGCACCTCTTTATCCAGATCTGAAAGTTGCTGTTTTAATTAATGAAAATAGTGCTTCAGCAAGTGAAATAGTTGCTGGAGCAATCCAAGATACAGATAGAGGAATAGTGATAGGCCGGAAATCATTCGGTAAGGGACTGGTTCAACAAACTTTGCCTCTTGATGAAAATTCAAAATTGAGAATGACTATTGCTAAGTATTATACACCCTCTGGACGTTGTATTCAGAAATTAGATTACAATATAGAAAAGAATCAATACGACTTATCTTCTTCCTCTTTATTTAAGACTAAGAACGGAAGGACTGTAAATAAAGAAGATGGCATTAGTCCAGATAAAAATGTAAATAATAAAGATTACCCTGAAATCATTAATAATTTGATAAAGAGTGATATCATCTTTAATTTTGCAGTCATGCATTCTGCCAAATATGAAAAATCTTCACTAGATTACAAATTTGAGGTAGAAGAGTTTGATGAATTTCTAAATTTTTTAAACGAAGAAAAAAGATATTATAAATTTGATGAATTAAAACCTATAAAGGATTTATCAAATAAAAAATATAAAGATGTTATTTCGTCACAGTCACAAGATAATATAACAGTATTAGAAAGTTCTTTAAAATCAGATATTAAAAAGAATATTGTAGAAAATAAAATACAAATCATTGAATTGATAAATGAGATGGCAACTTATATTCTAAAAGGAAGAGAGTATTCCTTTTTTGAAAAAATTGAAACAGATGAGTATATAATAGAAGCTATAAATTCATTATCTGATAAATATGAGACTATATTAAACGCCAATATATTAATAAAGAAAGAAAACTAGTTCAAATGATCTAGTTATAAATAGAAAACAATTTAATTACTTAATTGAAGTAGTATGAGAATAACCAAACAATATACAAATCGCGAATCGCAATCACTTGATAAATATTTACAAGAGATTGGTAAAGTTGATTTGATAACAGCAGAAGAAGAAATAGAATTAGCTCAACTTATAAAAAAAGGCGGTGTACCTGGTATGCGTGCTTTAGAGAAAATGGTAAAAGCTAATCTCCGTTTCGTAGTATCTGTCGCTAAACAATACCAAAATCAAGGATTATCATTAGGTGACTTGATTAATGAAGGTAACTTAGGTCTAATAAAAGCAGCAAAAAGATTTGATGAAACTAGAGGATTCAAATTTATTTCTTATGCTGTATGGTGGATTAGACAATCTATACTTCAAGCATTAGCTGAGCAATCAAGAATAGTTAGATTGCCACTTAATAGAGTTGGTGCATTGAATAAAATAGGAAAGAAGTTTTCTGAATTGGAACAAGAGTTTGAAAGAGAGCCAACAGCTACTGAACTAGCAGATGAACTAGAGATGAGTATTTCTGAAATCACAGAAACCATCAAAATATCTGGTAGACATTTATCTGTTGATGCGCCATTTGTTCAAGGTGAAGATAATAGTTTACTAGACGTTTTACCAAATGAACAACAACCTCCACCAGACACTGATTTAATGCAAGAGTCATTAAGAACTGAAGTAAAACAAGTTCTAACCACTTTATCTGAAAGAGAAGCAGAAGTAATTAAGCTTTATTTTGGAATAGATGGTAATAGTCTTACATTAGAAGAGATTGGAGAGAAGTTTAATTTGACTAGAGAAAGAGTTAGACAAATAAAGGAAAAAGCTATTAGAAGACTAAGACATCAGTCTAGGTCGAAATCACTAAGGACGTTTTTAGGTCAATAGTAAATATTTAGGAAAAATATGCAGCAAATAGATATACCGGTATTAACAAAACCGAAGTTAGAAGATAAAGTTAAAATTCCTCAGTTCAAAAACAATAATAGAAATAATCCTGAGTTAAAAACAACTCGTGGTAAAAGACCAGAGTGGTTAAAAGTTCAAGCACCAGGTGGAGATAGTTTTGCTAATATAAAGAAGATGATGAGATCTAAATCACTTCACACAGTTTGCGAAGAAGCAAGATGTCCAAATATTGGAGAGTGTTGGGGAAGTGGGACTGCAACTTTCATGATTCTTGGTGATACTTGTACTCGTGCTTGTAGCTTCTGTGCGATTAAAACTGGTAGACCTGGTACACTTAATTGGGAAGAACCAAATGATGTCGCTAGATCAGTGAAAGAGATGCAGTTAAAGCATGCAGTTGTTACTTCTGTAAATAGGGATGAATTAAAAGATCAAGGTTCGACACTTTGGGCAAAGACTATACAACGAATAAAAGAAGAAAATCCTACAACAACTGTTGAAGTATTGATTCCTGATTTCAAAGGAGATATGGAATGTTTGAAAAGGGTAACGGATGCTAAACCAGATGTATTAAACCATAATATAGAAACTGTTCCAAGGTTGTATAGGATTGTTAGACCACAGGCTAGATACCAAAGATCTCTAGATTTACTAGAAGAAGCAAAAAGATTAGGAATGAGAACTAAGACAGGTATAATGGTTGGTATAGGTGAAACTGATGAAGAAGTATATGAATTAATGAAAGACTTGGTAAAAATCAAAGTTAATGTATTTACAATTGGTCAGTATTTACAACCATCAGTAAAACATTCACCAGTTGATAGATTTGTACATCCTGATACTTTTAAAGAATATAAGGAAATAGGGGAGGCAATGGGTATCGAATATGTTGAATCTGGCCCATTAGTACGTTCTTCCTATCATGCTGAAAGACATGTCTGATGAAATTAAATTTGAACTAAAATTATTAGGAACTGGGACTTCAACGGGAGTCCCAACTATTTCTTGTTCATGCGCTACTTGCATTTCAGAAGACCCAAAAGATAAGCGACTCCGCTGTTCAGCTCTCATCTCATTTAATAATAAAAATATAATTATAGACACAGGTCCTGATTTTAGGCAACAATTTCTAAGATATAAAATAAATAGTTTAGATGCTGTCTTATATACTCACCACCATTTTGATCATATAGGTGGGTTCGATGATATTCGAGGTATTAACTTTACTTCAAAATCTAAGCTTTCAGTTTATCTTAATTCAGAAACTCTAGAAAATTTATCAAGAATATTTTCTTATGCTTTTAGAGATTACAATGAAACTGGAGGAGGTATTCCTTTAGTAGATGTTAACATGATCTCGGAAGGTGTATTTTATGTTGAAGGATTAAAAATCACTATCTTGCCTTTAAAACATGGCTCTCTCGAAGTTTTAGGTTTTCGAATTGGTAATATTGCTTATTGTACAGATACTAATTTTATCCCTGAAAGTACTATTGATTTAATGCAAGATTTAGATATACTAGTTTTAGATGGACTAAGACCCAAACCACATAAAACTCACTTTAACTTAGATCAAGCTATCGAACAAGCTAAAAAGATAAAAGCAAAACAAACTTTTCTTACACACATAGCACATCAAATCAAACATTCAGAGATTGAACATATCTTACCAGACGGAATTAATTTAGCTTTTGATGGTTTAACTTTTCAAGGAAATATAATATGATAAAAATAAGCGTTGATTATTTGGGTGACCTTTATTGTAATGTAGTACATACTCCATCAGGCAATTCCTTTAAAACTAATGCTCCAGTTGACAATAAAGGTAAAGGGGATTTTATTTCTCCTACTGATTTAGTTGCAGCGTCTATTGCATCTTGTGTCACTACTATTATGGGAATTAAAGCCGAAGAAAAAAACATAGATATCAAAGGAATGAATATTACTGCTTCTAAAATAATGACTGAAATTCCTTTCAGAAGAATTGATAAGTTGATATTAGATATTACTTTTCCACATAGATTGAACGAAGTAGATTTTAAACTACTTTCTAATGTAGTTAAGACTTGTCCTGTTACAAGAAGCCTTACTTCAGAAATAAAACTAGAATATAATTTCAATTTTGCTGAATAAGATTACCTAATCTGTATTAGTTTTTTTATATTTGTTACTGATTATAAAACCAATGTTAATATTTGGAATAAAACTATGAAAACCAAAGAAGTATTAAGTTCAAACCAGTCGATTGAAAAAACAATAGAAATCGCAGAAAGATTAAAAAATGAATTTATTGAAGAGACTATAAAATTCGTTCCGAATTGGTATGAAAGTATTTTAAATAAATTTATTCTTACTTTCCCACCAGCTACAGATAAGTTAACTGCAGAACATAAAAAAAATATGCAAAACGAATTGAAACTATTACAAAATTCTATTCACTCTGATTTAATAAATATTCTTAACAGGGATCAATATTGGTGGCATTCTGGTCAAATAACTGAGGTTCCACGTGATTTTTACAAGAATATTGATAACTTATTAGATTATGATTTGAGAGTTATATTTGGTAAAGTTGGTATCATACTCGAAGAATATGGATTTATAAAGAAAAACCATTTCGACGGTGATAAGGGATTTGTTTCTCATAAAGATGATAGTAATAGATATTATTTTGAATATGTGTACCCAATATATTGGTCGGATATGATGAAAAGAAGAATGGATAACTATTGGGAGAATTACAAATACTACCTATCTATAAAATAGTAATACACTTACAAATTAGTTGAATCAAATATGAAGAAAGTACCACTGCATATCCAGATATTATTGGCTTTAATACTCGGAGCAGCCTTCGGTGCTTTTTTTAGTGTCGATAAAAATAAACTTGAAATAACTTACAAAAAAAATTCAGATCAAATTGTTGAGTCAGTAAATAATTGGTCTTCAGCTTCAATTATTACTAGTGATAGTACTTTATACAAGTTCGCATCCAATGATCAAATTGCTATTATAAACAAATTCAAACATTTTCATAAATCTTCAAGTAATCCGATAAATATTGAATTTGAAACTGAAAAACACAAACTTGAATTCTATGATGTAATAGCTGTTCGAAAGGAACATACACTTGCAACATATATAAAACCTGTAGGTGATCTATTTATAAGACTTTTAAGTTTTTTGGCTATCCCATTAGTTATTTCTACACTTATAGTTGGTGCAGCAAGTCTTTCGGACTTTAAAAAATTAGGTAGAATTGGTATTAAGACCTTTTCTTTATACATTATAACTACCATCATAGCAATTACTATAGGGTTAGCCCTAGCAAATGTAATATCACCAGGAACTCGTATTGATGCATCTTCCAAGGAAAGATTAATGTCATCGTTTCAAGAAGAATCAGCAGAAAAAGCTGTTGAAACATTAGATATTAGTATTGTCGATTTCTTTGTTGAGATAGTTCCTAAAAACCCTTTTGATGCTATTAGTAATGGTAATATGTTGCAAATTGTTTTTCTTGCAGTAATATTTGGTATAACATTAACTCTTATTGAAAAGAAGAAAAGAGATACCGTAATAGAGTTTTTTGACGGTGTTAGTGACACTATGATAAAAATGGTTGATTTATTCATGCTAATCGCACCTTATGGAGTTTTTGCACTTATTGCAGCTACAATAGCAGATTTTGGTTTTGAAATATTAACTACACTTATTTGGTACATAGTAGCAGTTATAATTGGTCTAATTATACAAACTTACATAGTATATGGAACAATTTTAAAATTGATTGGTAAAGTATCTTTAAAAGATTTCTTTTTAAATATAAGAAATGCTCAAGCAATAGGGTTCTCAACTAGCTCAAGCGCAGCAACTCTTCCTATTACATTAGATTGCGTAGAAAATAAAATGAAAACTAATAAAGAAATAGCTGGATTTGTTCTTCCTTTGGGTGCTACTATCAATATGGATGGAACAGCACTATACCAGGGAGTTGCAGCAGTATTCATTGCGCAAGTTTATGGATTTGACTTAACTATTATAGAACAACTTACAATTGTTATAACGGCTGTACTTGCATCTATTGGTACTGCACCAGTTCCCGGTGTAGGCATTATTATGCTAGTAATGATACTAAATGCGATAAATATTCCGGCTCAAGGAATTGCACTAATTTTAGGTGTTGATCGAATATTAGATATGCTTAGAACTATAACGAATGTTACAGGTGATGCGGCAGTAGCAGTCACTATAGCTAACACTGAAAAGAAATTTAAGTTTGTAGAATGAAACTAATTCTTCTTATTATACTAATTTCATTTTCCTCTTGTAGTGAAGATAAAAAAGAAGTTAAAACCTTATTTGCAATTGACGATGTTAAAGATAGTCCTGATCAAATAAGCTATGATTTTAGTGTATATTTTATGGATTCTTCGTTAGTAAAGGCTTTTCTAAAAGCAGATAGAGCTAGAATCTATGAAAAGAAGAAAGAAACTAAACTGGATAGTCATGTAGTAGTTGACTTTTATTCAAAAGAAAATGGAAAGAAAGTCAGTAACCTAAGAGCAGATAGTGTTACTATAGATGATGCTACCAGAAATATGATTGCTATGGGCAATGTAGTAGTTGTATCAGATAGTAATAATACAACGGTGAATACTTCTGTATTAGAATGGCATAATGAAACTAGAAGACTGACTTCAGATAAGTATGTCAAAATTGTTTCCCCTGATCAAGAAATAGAAGGTATCGGTTTTGAGTCAGATGAAACATTAAAGAATTACACTATTTATAAAGTGAAAGGAGTTAAATATAAATGAGTAAGTATTTAATTGCAGGAAATTGGAAAATGAATACCAATTTGGATGAAGCAAAAAAAATTACTGATGGATTACATAGCTATAAGGATTTTGATAGTGAAGTAGAAATGTTAATATGCCCTCCATTTACTCATCTAGTATTTTTATCAGAAATAGTTGACTTAAGTAGAATTTCTTTAGGTGCACAAAATGTTCACTATGAGGAAAAAGGAGCTTTTACAGGTGAAATATCTAATGATATGTTGCTAAGTGTAGGTTGTGAATATGTTATTATTGGACATTCTGAAAGAAGAACTATATTCGGTGAAACTGATGAAATGATTAACAAGAAAGTAGTTAACTCACTTAAAGCAGGACTAAGGGTTATACTTTGCATTGGTGAAACATTAGAAGAAAGGGAAAGTGGAAAGACAAATACAGTATTGAAAACACAATTAGAAATAGGTTTACTTGGTGTAGAAGAAATTAATAATCTTAAAATCGCTTACGAACCAGTTTGGGCTATTGGGACTGGAAAGACTGCATCTTCAGAGCAAATATCAGACACTCATAAATTTATATCTGAAATATTAGAAAAAAGATTTGGTACGAATTCTATAAAAAAACTTTATGGTGGAAGTATGAATGCTGAGAATGCAAAAGAAATATTGTCTATACCAAATGTAAATGGTGGATTAATTGGTGGAGCTTCTCTCAAATCAGATAGTTTTTTAGCTATATATAATTCAGCTTTAGAACTTATCTAATGTTATTTAGTGTACCAAATATAATTTCCTATTTTCGGATATTGGTTGCACCATTTTTCTTATTCTTTTTTATATCTAATAATGATACTTTAGTACTTATTTCTATTTTTCTATTTTTTCTTGGTGCGTTCAGTGATTGGTTAGATGGATGGTATGCTCGTAGATTTAATCAATCGTCAAAATGGGGAGTATTTATTGATCCTCTAGCGGATAAAATATTAAATTCAACTGCGTTTTTAGCATTTGTTTTCGAAGGAATAATACCTTTTTGGATGGTACTAATTATAATACTTAGAGATTCTTTTATGACCTTTTTAAGGTTATTTGCCGATTCACATAAATTACCTATTCGAACTAAAAAAATTGCTAAAATTAAAACAGTTTTTCAATTCATATTAATTATTTATGTAATTTCTGTTTATTTTGTTAGTTTGTTACAAAACGATACAGCAATATTGAAATTAGTAACAAAATATAATTTGTATTATCCAATGCTATTTTTAACTGTATTCACAGTATGGACAGTATTTGATTATATAAAGGACAACAAAAAAGTAGTTCAAATTCTATTCGGTTATGAAAAAAAATAGTTACAAATATGGCAAATTAGTAACAAAATGAGAAAAATATTGCAAAAAAACGCTTTAATAACGATTTATTAGACCTTATAGCAACTTTTTTTTCAAAATATGTTTGGATATTATAAATAAATTTTTAAATTGCATTTAACGGTATTATTCTTTAACCTAACATACTAAGGAGTTAACAAGTATGAACAAATCAGAACTAATTGACGCAGTTGCAAAATCAACTGACATGACTAAAGCTGCTGCTGAAAGAGCTATAAATAGCACTATCGCAGAAATCTCAAAAGAACTAAAAGGTGGCGGAGATGTACGTCTAATCGGCTTCGGTACTTTTTCAGTTGCACAAAGAGCTGCTCGTAAGGGTGTAAACTTACAAACTGGTAAGCCAATGAAAATAGCTGCTAAAAAAGTTGCTAAATTCAAGCCAGGTAAAGCACTTGCAGAATCTGTAAATGGTAAAAAGAAATAATCTTTTTTCTACAGAGCAAATAATAGCCGTTCAATTGAACGGCTTTTTTTTTATATTTGATTTTATAAAATAGGTTGATTTTTGAAAAATTTATTTTCAATCGAACAGCTCAATAGAAATGAAATTAACGAAATTCTTCAGATTGCTTCAGAATTTGATTTGAAGTTTGTATCTGATGAATTTAAACATAAAAAACTAGTATTAGCTTTTTTTGAAACTTCGACTAGAACGAAATTATCTTTTGAGATTGCTGCTAAAAATTTAGGTTTACAAGTTATTGATTTTATGCCTGAATTGAGTAGTATACAGAAAGGTGAATCATTAGTTGAGACATTGCGAACATTAGAAGCTATGGGGGTGGATGTTGCAGTTGTTAGGCATAGGGAAGAGGGTACGGCTAAAATGTTGGCTTCTCAATTGAATATGTCTATTATAAATGCTGGTGATGGTGTTAACCAACACCCAAGCCAAGCTCTACTAGATGCACTAACTTTGAAAGAAGTTTTTGGTGAACTACAAGATTTTAAAATTACGATTTGTGGCGATATTTTGCACAGTAGAGTTGCCAGATCCAATATTGAACTTCTTTCGAAATTTGACGTAGATATCTCACTATGTGCTCCAAAAGAATTATTAGATAATAATTTTTCTTCACTTAATTACCACGAAAACATTGATATTGCAGTCAGAGAATCTGATGTTGTAATGTGTCTTAGGATACAAAAAGAAAGAATGGAACAAACTGAGGTTCCTAATATTGAAGAGTATTTTAAGAAATATGGTTTTAAGGAAAAACATTTTGAAATAAATAAAAATGTTTTATTAATGCATCCTGGACCTGTGAATTATGGTGTTGATATAGAAGATGGGCTTCAGAATCATAATAGATGTCTAATTAACAATCAAGTTAAAAATGGAGTATTAACTAGAATGGCAATTTTAAAGAAAATACTGAATAACATTGAAAAATAAGATTTGGCGTATTATAGATATTATCAATTGGTCAAAAGATTATCTTGAAAAACATAATATCGAATCTCCTAGATTAAATATTGAGTTGATGTTAACTCACGTATTGGGAATAGAAAGAATTAAGCTTTACACTGATTTTGATAAACCGTTATCAGAAAGTGAGCTTTCAACTATTAAGTCTATGATTCAACAGAGAATTAAGAGAGTACCATTACAGTATATACTAGGACAAGTTGAGTTTCTAAATAGAAAATTTATAGTAAATCAAAATGTTTTAATTCCAAGACCAGAAACTGAGGAATTAGTTTTAAGTATAATAAAAGATCATGACAATAATTCTGAAGTTAATATACTTGATATAGGTACTGGTTCAGGATGTATTGCTATTAGTTTGGCGAAAGAGTTTCCTAATTCAAGTATTACAGCTCTTGATAATTCTACTTCTGCTCTAAAAGTTGCTAAACAAAACTCAATTGATTTGGAAGTTGAAAATATAAAATTTATTTATGCAGATATTCTCTTGTCTGAACCAAAGTTAAAGTATAATATAATCGTATCAAACCCACCATATGTATCAACTGTCGAAATGAATGAAATCGAACCAGAATTAAGTTTTGAACCTATTTCGGCATTAACTGATAATTCTGATGGATTAGAATTTTATAGAAGATTTGTAACTATTTTCAAGAATATATTGTCTATAGATGGAGTATTTTATTTAGAATTGAATAGTTTTTTGTCTGAAGAAATCAAACAAATGTTTTCAAATGATTATCATGTAGAAGTGATTAATGATTTATTTGGAAAACCAAGAATACTAAAGGGAAGATTAAGTTAATATTCTGTTAATTTTTTTATTAACTTATCCACCTGAAGCTATTTTCAGCAAATAAAATAGTATTTTTCATAATAAATAAATAAATTGCGTAATGTTTAAGAAGTGTGTTTGCAAATAATACTCATTTGATAATGACTCAAATAATAGTAGAAAAAGAAGAAGATTTTATTATTCTTCGATTGGCTGGGAGATTTATTGGTGGGGATGAGACCGATGCACTTAGATCAAAGTTATCACAATTATCAAATAATAATCTGATAATTGATTTAAGC
Source organism: Chlorobiota bacterium (assembly GCA_041595255.1). Taxonomy (GTDB): domain Bacteria; phylum Bacteroidota; class Ignavibacteria; order Kapaibacteriales; family UBA2268; genus PGYR01. The sequence goes on along the minus strand of JBFHKR010000010.1, from coordinate 22,294 downwards.
AATGTTACTTATATGAATTCGACTGCTTTGGGTATATTGATATCAGCACAGTCAGATTTTATAACAAAAAGTAACCAAATAGTGTTAGTTAACGCCTCTGATTCGGTTAGAGAATTGTTAAATCTGACACAATTAAATTTAGTTTTTAAAGTACTAAGTACTTTCGAAGAAGCAAAAAATATTATTAATAATTAATTTAATTTAGTAGGAGTATTATGAAGAACTTGTTCAATATCATAGTAATTGTTCTTGCACTAGTATTGTCATTTGCATTTTATTACGGTGTAATGGGTAATCCAGATGGGTTTAATGATCCATTAACAAAGCATGAGCCAATAGCTGGTAATATTATGGCTACAATATATACTGGTGGTCCACTAGTTGCATTATTGATGTCATTTATTTTAATTGGTATCACATTTAGTATTGAAAGATTTCTATCTATTACTAAAGCTCAAGGTAAAAACAATCCTGAAAAATTCGTTAAAGAACTATCTGGATTGCTTTCTCAAGGTAATTTAGAAGGTGCTGTTGCATTATGTGATACTCAAAGAGGAAGTATTGGTAATGTTATGAGAGCTGGGATAGAAAGATTCAGAGAAGTGCAAAATGATCCTGAATATTCGGCACCAGCAAAAATATCTGAAGTTCAGAGAGCAATTGATGAACAAATGAACTTGGAAACTCCTTTATTGGAAAAAAATCTTGTAATCTTATCGACTGTAGCTTCTATTTCAACAATGGTTGGTCTACTAGGTACTACATTAGGTATGATTAGAGCATTCCAAGCACTTGCAGAAAGTGGAACTGTTTCAGCTACTCAATTATCAATTGGTATCTCGGAAGCACTTTACAATACTGCTGGTGGTTTATTAGGTGCGATTATTGCGATTGTAGCTTATAACTTCTTTACAACAAAAGTTGATAATTTCGTGTATGTAATTGATGAAGGTATCCTTAGTGTAACTGAAATCTTTACAAGTATGGTAAGAAAATAAACCTTTAATGGGGAATTAATATGCCAAAAGTAAAAAAGAAAAGAGTCGGTTTTGTGATAGATATGACACCCTTGGTGGATATCACATTCCTATTACTTACGTTCTTTATGTTTACAGCTAAATTCAAATCTGAGGCTGAAGCAGAACAAAAGTTCTTTATTGAAAGACCTTTAGCTTCTGCAGATACATCAAAGCTTCCAGAGCAAGACTTGGCTATTGTAAAGATTGCATTTCCAGATTCAACCAAACAAGACACTTCGTATTTTTATGAAATGACTAATGAGGCTGATTGGAGTGCTGTTAAATCTGGAATAGAAGGTTTAACGCCAGAACAAATGCAAAGTGCACAGTTACAAGTTTCATTAGAGACTTTAGAGGCGCTAATAAAACAAACATATAGAGTTAATTCGGAAACTTCCATGGCTATAGATGCTGATAAGAGTATCAGGTTTAAATGGGTTTCAGAAGCAATGGATGTCTTAAGTAAGAATAAATTCACAAAGTTTAATTACGTAACCAAGAAAAGATAAATAAAACTTTAGTGTTAGTACTAAAGTATTAGGAGTAATATTATGGCTGGTGGTGGTTCTTTAGGCGGCGGAGGTCGCTCAAAAAGAGGAAAATCGTCAAAAAGGAAAGCTAAGAAAAGAGTAGGTTTCGTACTAGATATGACACCTTTGGTGGATATCACATTCCTACTACTTACATTCTTTATGTTTACAACTACTATGGCTACGCCTCAGGTAATGGAAATGAAAGTTCCACCTGAGAGAGATGTTCCAGTTGAAGTTAAAGAGTCTCAACTGTTAAGTATATTAGTTGATGATGAAGGAGATATATTTTTCTATAAAGCTCAAGAAGAAGCTGAACCATTGGATATAAAAGATGTAAGAAACTTAGCAATAAAAGAAAATTTAAATCAAATAAATGACCTTATTATAGTTCTAAAAGTTTCTGATAATGTTGAATATGGTATAGTTGTACAAGTTCTAGATGAACTAAACTTAGCAGAAGCTGGAATAGTAGATGAAATGAGAGTTAAACGTAACCAACCCAATTTCGAAAGAAGTAGAAAGTTTACAATAGCTGATTTCACTGATGATGATCGTGAAAAACTTGCTGCGTTTAATCCTCAAAGTGGAGGTAATCAATAATGTCTGTAAAAGTAGTTCCAATCCCTCAACGTAACGAATATGGTGCGTTAGAGCTAAAAACATACATTAATAAATCTACAATCCGTGGGTTTATAATTACGGCTTCTTTATTATTGCTATTTTTGATTTATCACTTAATTAGTGGCTCAATAGCAAATAATACGGATGCACCTCCATTAGCACCGATTGCAAAGTTAGATTTAATTAGCTTAGATGCTCCAGCAGAGGATGTGGAAGCTCCACCTCCACCTGCACCAGAGCAAATAGTGGCTGGACCTGCAGCAAGAGCAGGTACTCCTACTCCTATACCTGACGCAGAAATAGCTCCAGATTTGCAAGACTTCGCAGATATGGATGTACTTGATAGAGCATCTGCTGCTGGAGGCGATGGAATAGATATGGGTAACTTTGCCAACAATATTGATTGGGAAGGTGATGGTGTAAAAGTAGAAACTAGAGAAGCTGAACCAGATCCAGATGAGTTCGTTCCTGTAGAGAAACAACCAGGTATGGATATAGCCGAACTTCAAAAGTTAGTTGAATACCCTAAGTTAGCAAAAGAAGCTGGTGTTGAAGGAAGAGTAATTGTTAAAGCATTAATTGATGCTAATGGTAAAGTAAGAAAGACTCTTGTTGAGTACACTGATAATTCTTTGCTGAATCAAGCAGCTATAGATGCAATAAAAAATTACAAGAATTTTACTCCTGCTATACAGAATAATAAACCAGTTATGGTATGGATTTCAATTCCTTTAAGATTTAAACTTAGGTAAAAGTTTAACATAAGTGTAACCTTTTTGATGAAAAATGCCTCTATATACTACAGAGGCATTTTTAAATTTATATAAAGAGGTTCAAGATGAAAAAGTTAAGTAAACTCCCTTACGGGGCGGCTGAGCTAAAGAATCAAATTAATAGCTCAACTATGAAAGGATTTATCCTTAGTCTTATGTTCTTTATGGTGTTTGGTCTAGCGGTTTCATCGTTGCAAAATATAATTAAGAAAAACGAAAGCCCAAATATAAAAGATATTCCAATTACTATTGTTTCGACTTTTGAAATTGAAAAATCGAATAGTCAAATCAATAATGGTGATAAGGGATCAAATAGTGTTGTATCTTCTACAGAAGAAATTTCAAGAAATCAAAAATTCACAGAAGAACTTGATTTAATTGTTAATAATGCAGCTTTATTTGATGTAAATGTTAATACAGATGAAATAATTAACAATATTGGAAATGCATTTGGGTTAGGTAATGAAAAAGATAACAGTAATGGTGGAACTTCAATTGTTAATACTAAAAATATTAACACTGAACAACAAGTAGATATTACTAATAAATTTGTTCATCAAGACTTACAAAAGCTTCCAAGTATGGACTATGAAAGTATAAAAAGTCTGGTACAGTATCCACATCAAGCAAGAGCTTTGAATTTAAGTGGTACAGTCCATATCGCTGCTTTGATAGATAAATCAGGAAAATTAGCTAAGAGTTATATTTATAGTTCAACAAATTCGTTATTTGACGAAGAAGCATTAAATGCAGTAAGAAATTATAATGATTTTTCTCCAGCAGTTCATAATGAAAGAACTGTAGATTGTTGGATAATAATCCCAATAAAATTCAAATTAAAATGATAAATGATATAATAAATTATGGTATTCGAATTTTAATAATCCTTTTGGGATTAGTATTTGTGAGCGGATATTTTATGCCTGAAGACTCTGATCCTACTATGATGAGAGTCTTCGGTATTATTTTTGTGTTATTTGGATTTTATAGATTAGCATTATATAGAGCAAATAAAAAAAGATATAGTTCAAAAAATGATAAAAACTAAGATACTACTACTTGCTATTGCAATACTAATAGTTAGTTGTGATAGTAAATATGAAGCAAAAGATCCCAACGATGTTGAAACTATTAATTCTGGCAAACTTACAGTGTACTGTGATGAATTAATAAAACCAATTCTCGATTCTGCATTCGTATTTTATACTCAAGAATATAAAAAAGTCGAGCTTACAACAAAATATGCGAATTCAAGAAATGTAATGTCACAATTATTATCTAAAGAAGTGAGAGTAATTGTTAATCCACGTGATTATCTTGCTGATGAAGATTCATTAATTAAAGAATTTAAAATAGAAAAGCATAAAAGATTTGTAATTGCTTATGATGGGCTAGTATTTTTTGCTAGAAAAGATTTTCCAATTGATACACTCAATGCAAATCAAATAGAAAGAGCAATAGTTAGGGGTGAAGATTTAAATAAAACAACTTCAGGCCTTAATTTCGAACCGACTTATGCCACTCTTGACCAATATTCTTCGTTATATGCAAATTTTAATTTCCTCATTGTAAAAGATAATCCACTAAAAAGAAAAGTAGAATTATTTGAAAATTTAGACGAATTAAAGAAACATGTTGCAACAAATAGTAGTATAATAGGTATTGGATACTTATCTCAATTAATAAATGATCAACAATTCAAATTAATTAGATTGGGCTTCGATAGCGACACGTTGAATAAGTATATAACACCAAAACCTGTTCATCAGGGATATATAGTTCAGGATTTATATCCATATAAAGTATCATATTATGCATATTTATTAGAAGATAGACAAAATCTACCGTTTTGGTTTGGAACATACTTGGCAAAACAAGAAAAAGTACAAAAATTATTTTTAGATAAAGGGATAGTTCCTGCATTTGCAAGAATAAAACTTAAATATGAGGAGTAAGATGAGTTTTTACAGAGTAATAGTAATTTTATTTTTAACAGTTTCATTCACTTTATATTCACAATCTATTGATGAGTTACAAGCATTAATCAATAAAGGTAAATACATTGAAGCTGAATTGATTGCTAAAAATATTAATAATAACAGTGAAAATCAAAAATTATTGATTCTAAAAGGTGATATTTACTTTGAATTAGAAAACTATCAAGAGGCGAAAAAAGCTTATGAAAAAGCTTTTGATTTAGATGATAATGAAGCCGCATTTATTAAGTATGGTAAAATACTATCAGTTTTAAAAGAATATGAAAAATCAGAAAAATTATTAAAAAATGGAATAGATGATTTCGAAAAAAGTATTCCAATTAGATTAGAATTAGCAAGCAATTATATTCGAGCTGGTAAGCTTACAGATGCAGAAGTGCAGATAAAACGTGCGCGAGATATAAATGAAAATGATCCACGTATATATATCACAGAAGGGGATATGTACTTTGATCAACGAGTATATGAATTATCAAAAAAATCATATGAAAAGGCACTTTCATTGGACGAGAATCAAAAAGAAGCTCGTTCAAAATTAGCTACTTCTTACTATTGGTTAGCAAACAGAGAGGCGGATCAGGATTTATCAAACGAACTTTTTACAATGTCTTTGAAAGAGTGGGACAGAGTTACTAAGCAAGATACTATGGATGCTAGTGCTTTTTTTAATAAAGGAAAAATACTTTTCTTTGCTAAGCAATATAAAGATGCTGTACCAGCACTTTTTAGATACTATGAGCTTAGACCTGATGGAAATTTAGGTAGATGGTATTTGGGACAATCACTATATGAATTGGGTCTTTGTGATTCGGCTGCACCTCAATTAAAATATGTATCAGAAAACATTGATTCTGTCAAGTTTAAAGCTAAATTATTGATGGCTCGTTGTTATTATGACAATAAAGATTACCCTAATTCTAAATCTGCTTATAAAGAAATATTAACAATGGATAAAGATAACCCAGAAATAGAAGAAGCTGATATAAGAAGATATGGTACAGCGGAATTATTCACTGGTGATACAACAGCGGCATTAACTATTTACAAAGATTTAGTAAACAAAAATCCAGACGCATCGTGTAACTTGATGAATATGGTAGGTCGATTAATGTTCTCTGCTAAGAAATATGATGAAGCTTTGTTCTTTTTTGATAAGAGATTGAATACTACTTCTTGTAATGATAGTACTGACTCTAAAATAATATATTATAAAGGACTTTCATATTTGTTTATGAACCAGAGAGATACAGCTATAGTTTATCTTGAAAAATCAGCGGCAATGGATAGTACAGATGCTGGCTCGTTTGTTTACCTAGGTGATGCTTATGCTGGTATGGAAGATGATAAGAAAGCGATCGACAATTTTGAAAAAGCAATAGAGATTTCTAAAGCTTATCCAGAAATAAATAAAAATAATATTAGATCCGCTTATGGAAAACTTTCAGGTCTTTATTATAAAGCTAAAGAATGGAAAAAATTAGCAAATGTAGCTATTAGTTGGTCTGAAGAACAACCTGAGATTGAGTATGGATTTCTATACGCTGCAATAGCTTATCAAGGTATGAGTGATGTAAAAAATGCTTGTACATGGTATAAGAAAGTACTTAAAGTAAACCCAGATAACAAGGCAGCAGCACAAAATAGATCTGCTTTAGGTTGTGATTAATTTAAAAAATAAAAGAATATACTTGATAAAACTATAATCAGTTAGTATATTTGTAGCTTGTATTTAAACGTTTATTTGAAATGTTATTATTAAATGCCCAAGGTTTATCAAACGGTAAACATTATGTTGATATCAGTGGTTACGCTGAAGGTGATTACAAATCTGATATTATAGACTCGGAAGTCTTTGTAGAAGGCTCTCTAAGAGTTTATAATGATAGGATCATCTTAAAGGGGAAAGCTAAAACAGATGCGAAATTAGTTTGCGATATTTCGTTAGAAGTATTTAGACAAACTATAGAAGCAGATATAGAAATTAACGTAATTAAAGGCATGAAAGAAGAATATCGTACAGAAAAAGACGATAATACAATCTATATTGGTGAAGAACAAAAAACAGCCGATATAACTGAGATAGTTGTGCAAGAGCTCTTGGTTAAGATACCGATGAAGAAAGTTGCTCCTCAGTATAAAGGTAAGGATATAGAAGAAATATATCCTGAAATAAAAGAGATTAAAAAGGAAGGGCTTAGCCCATTTGATATTTTAAAGAATTTGAAGAATAATTAAATTTAAAGGTTAATACAATGGCACATCCGAAGCGAAAAATTTCGAAATCTAGAAGAGATAAAAGAAGAACGCATTATAAAATAGATGCACCAACTCTTTCTACTTGTGAGCAAACTGGCGAAATTAAAAGATCGCATAGAGCTACACTAGTAGTTGAAGACGGAAAAAAAGTTTACTATTATAATGGCAGAAAATTCGATTAATTTTCTGAGGTAGTATCATGTCAGGAGCAAAACAAAATATTAGTATCGCTATAGATATAATGGGAAGTGATTTTGCTCCTGAAAGTGAGATAGAAGGTTCATTAGAATTTCTAAATGAACACAAAGACAAAAGTATAAAGCTTTTTTTAGTTGGTGAAAAATCCACTATATTGTCAGAATTAGAAAAGCACCCCACTTTTAAAAATTTTGACTACGAAATTGTAAATGCAACTCAAGTAATTACAATGACTGATGAAGCCACCGCAGGCATCAAATCTAAAAAAGATTCCTCTATATCTATAGGACTTGATTTATTAAAGGATAACAAAGTAGATGCCTTTATTTCTGCTGGTAATACAGGTGCTATGCTATCTACTTCGACATTAAAACTAGGAAGAATCAAAGGCGTAAGCAGACCAACCATCGGTTCTTTTTTCCCCACTTTAAAGGATAGCCCAACATTATTATTAGATGTAGGAGCAAACTCTGAAGTAAAACCTCAGTTTCTTTTCGAATTCGCAGTAATGGGACAGATATATTTATCTGAAATGTATGGTATAAAAAAACCGAGTATTGGTTTACTCAATATTGGCGAAGAAGAAAAGAAAGGAACAGAAACTATACAAGAAGCATATAAGCTACTAAAAGAATCAGATTTAAATTTTATTGGTAATATAGAAGGCAGAGATATATTTCCAGGTGTTGCTGATATTGTAGTTTGTGATGGATTCGTTGGTAATATTATCTTGAAATTTGCAGAAAGTTTTATGGGATTCTTCAAAGAAACTTTAAAAAAATATGCGAATCAAAGTGCGATAAAAAAAATAAAAGTAGGTCTAATGGCCCCTACAATCAAAGATGTATTTCGTGGGTTTGATTATCAAGACCACGGTGGGGTACCACTTTTAGGTGTAAATGGGGTTGTTATAATTGGTCACGGAAAGTCAACCCCAAAAGCTATCAAAAACATGTTAAATACAGCGTTGATAACTTATACCAAAGAAATTAACAAGAAAATTGAAATTTCTTTACAATCTTCTTAATTTCCGAAATAGATTTTATTAATTTGAGAAATAAACATGCCAGCAACAATAACTGCGATTGCTCATTATTATCCTGAAGATAAACTTACAAATAAGCACTTTGAGTCTTATCTTGATACAAGTGATGAGTGGATAAAGACGCGAACTGGTATTAACGAAAGAAGAATAATGAAGAATGGTGCTACATCTGATATGATAGTACCAGCTGCATTAAAGTGTATCGAAAATGCAGGAATAGATAAACAAGAAATTGATTGTATTATCGTAGCCACTGTAACTCCAGATCATATGTACCCATCAACTGCTGCTGTAGTCCAACATAAGCTTGGAATCGAGAATGTTTGGGGATTTGATATTTCAGCAGCTTGTTCTGGATTTCTATTTGCTTTGAGAACTGCTGCTAGTTTAGTTGAATCTGGTGCAGCTAATAAAGTTTTACTATGTGGTGCTGATAAAATGTCATCAATATTAAATATGAATGATAGAAATACTGCTATCCTTTTTGGAGATGCCGCTGGAGTTTGTCTAATTGAAAAATCGAATGATGATAATTTTGGAATATTAGACTCGATACTTCATATTGATGGTGTTGGCGGTCAATACCTTAACCAGAAAGCTGGTGGTAGTGCAAATCCCGCTACAGAAGAAACAGTTAAAAATATGGAACATACAGTATATCAGGATGGTAAAACAGTGTTTAAATACGCTGTAAAAGGTATGGCTGATGTTTCTAAAGAGATTATGGAAAAGAATAATCTTACAGGGGATGATGTATCATATTTAGTTCCTCATCAAGCTAATCTTAGAATTATAAGTGCAACAGCTGAAAGAATGGGAGTAGGTATGGAAAAAGTGATGGTAAACATCGAAAAGTATGGAAATACTACTGCAGCAACGATACCTTTGTGTATTTCAGAATGGCTAGAAGCAGGTAAAATAAAAAAAGGTGATAATCTAATATTATCAAGTTTCGGTGCAGGTTTTACATGGGGTTCTATTTACTTAAAATGGAATATGAATAAATGAAAAAAGTAGCATTATATTCGGGACAAGGTTCACAGTACGTTGGAATGTTAAAAGATTATTATGAAAATAATAATGAATCTCGAGATTTAATAGATAAAGCTGATGAGATATTAGGTTATTCATTGAGTGAGATATGTTTTAATGGTCCAGTGGATAAATTAAAAGAAACACGATATACACAACCTGCAATATTTTTACATAGCGTTATAGTAAATAATCTAATTAAAAATAGAATAAGCATAGATGCTGTAGCAGGTCATTCTGTTGGAGAATATGCAGCATTATATTCTGCCGAAGTTGTTTCATTTGAGGATGCTATAAGTTTAGTTTCTTTAAGAGGTGAACTAATGTTTAAAACCGGTGAAACTGAACCTGGGACTATGTTTGCTGTAATTGGAATGGAAGATGAAGTTCTAATTAATCTATGTAAAGAACTAAATAGTGAAAATAATGTGATTGTACCTGCTAATTTCAATAGTCCTGGACAAATTGTAATTTCTGGTTCAAGAGATTACTTGAGAAATAACTCTGGTATTTTCAAAGAAAGAGGAGCTAGAATGGTAATGGAATTGCCTGTAAGTGGTGCTTTTCATTCACCTTTGATGAAACCAGCTCAAGAAAAGTTAGCTGAAGCAATTAATGGAATAAAATTTAATGATGCTACTATTCCTGTTTTCACAAACGTTGATGCACTATCTGAAACAAATTCTGAATTGTTGAAAAAGAAATTAATTGACCAACTAACGGCACCTGTTCTTTGGACACAGATTTTAAACAATTTACAAAAAGATGGATATACTGAGTTCATAGAGATGGGACCTGGAAATGTGCTACAAGGACTTTGTAAAAGATCATTAAAAGATATAAATATAAGTGGAATTGATAAGTTACAAGACATAGAAAATGTTTAACTTTAAGTTAAATAATTGTTAAATTGTGGCTTTTAAAATTCCAAAAAAATGAAATATGGGTTTAAAACTAGACAATAAAGTAGCTATAGTAACGGGTGGAGCTAAAGGAATAGGATTAGCTATCTCAGTATCTTTGTCTAAAGCAGGAGCAACAGTTTATGCTTTGGGTCGTTCTTTACATCAAGAGTTAGATTCAAAACACAATATTATTTACAAACAATGTGATGTTTCTGATTTAGAATCTGTGACTAACACATTTAATGAGATTCATAAAGAATCTGGTTCTATTGATATTTTAGTTAATAATGCTGGAATAACTAAGGATAATTTAATACTAAGAATGTCCGAAAGTGATTTTGATGATGTTATAAATATAAATTTGAAAGGAGTATTCAATACTTGTAAAGTAGTAAGCAAATTTATGTTATCACAAAAGCAGGGTAGAATTATAAATATTGGTTCAATAGTTGGTACAACTGGAAATGCAGGTCAATCTAATTATGCAGCCTCTAAAGCTGGATTAATTGGTTTTACTAAATCTTTGGCAAAAGAATTAGCGGCTAGAAATATCCTAGTAAATTTGATAGCTCCGGGATATGTATTAACAGATATGACAGATAAGTTAACAGAAGATCAAGTAAATGCATTTAAAAATAATATACCGCTCAAACGTGCAGCAGAACCAAGTGATATTTCAGATGTTGTAGCATTTTTTGCTTCAGATGAATCAAGATATATTACTGGTCAAGTATTACATGTTGATGGTGGATTAGCAATTTAGAAAAAAACAATTATTTATTATAAACAATATTTTAGAGGTATAACATGGCTGATATCAACGGTAAAGTAACTGAGATAGTAGTTAACAAACTAGGTGTTGAAGAATCACAAGTAACTCCAGAAGCATCTTTCACTAAAGATCTTGGAGCAGATTCATTAGATACAGTAGAATTAATTATGGAATTCGAAAAAGAATTTGATTTAACTATTGATGATAGCGACGCTGAAAAAATCCTAACTGTTGGCGACGTAATTAGTTATTTACAAGGTAAAGTTAGTTAATTAAAAAAACTAAACGGTAAATCAATGCCTAAATATGATTATCCAAAGATTGTAATTACTGGTATGGGAGCTGTGACTCCCATCGGTAATAATCTTGAAGAATATTGGAATGCTCTTTTAGCTGGAAAAGGTGGTTCTGCACCGATTACTAGATTTGATGCATCTGATTTTAAGACTCATTTTGCATGTGAAGTAAAGGACTATGATCCTGAATTGCACATATCAAGAAAAGAAATCCAAAGAATGGATTTATTTACTCAGTTTGCTATGTCATCTGCAGTAATGGCAGTTGAGGATTCTGGAATCGATTTTGAAAAAACTGACAAAGACAGGGTTGGTGTTATCATTGGTTCTGGTATTGGCGGTATGTGGACATACCATCATCAACAAGAGAATCTTTATAAAAGAGATGGTAAACCTGATAGAATTTCTCCTTTCTTCGTCCCAATGTTAATTTCAGATATAGCTGCTGGTCAAGTTGCAATTAGATGGGGACTTCGTGGTCCTAACTATGCGACTGTCTCAGCATGTGCTACCTCTTCTCATTCACTTGCTGATGCTTTAATGCTTTTACAAAGAGGTGATGCAGATGTAATGGTAACAGGTGGTGCTGAAGCAGTTATTTGTCCAATGGGAGTAGGTGGATTCAATGCTATGAAAGCACTTTCTGAAAATAACGAAGGTTATGCAACAGCATCAAGACCATTCGACAAAGCTAGAGATGGTTTTGTCATAGGTGAAGGTGGTGGAGTTTTAATACTCGAAACTGAAGAACATGCTAAAAACAGAGGAGCTAAAATCTATGCAGAAATAGCAGGTATGGGATTGACAGATGATGCTTTCCATATTACACAACCCGCTCCTGGTGGTGAAGGTGCCGTTAGATCTATGAGAATTGCAATCAAAGATGCAGGTCTAGTTCCTAATGACATAGATTATATTAATGCTCATGGAACTTCTACTTTTTTCAATGATAAAAACGAATCCAATGCTATAGTTACTGTATTCGAAGATCATTCTAAGAATCTATTGGTAAGTTCATCAAAATCAATGACAGGACATTTATTAGGTGCTGCTGGAGCTATAGAAGCAATTGCAGCTGTCAAAGCTATAAAAGAAGGTATAGTTCCTCCTACTATCAACTTTGAAACTCCTGATCCAGAATGTGCTGATTTGAACTATGTACCTAATACACCAATTATAAAAGATGTAAAAGCTGCATTAAGTAATACATTTGGTTTTGGTGGGCATAATGCAACTTTATGTTTCAAAGCATACGAAGAGTGATAATTAATGAGATCTAAGCTTAATAGACTTATTAGCTCTATATTCTCTGATGATAAGAACTTAAAGAAATCCAACTTCGAAAGATTTTTCGTAGAAGTTGGATTTTTTTCTAAAGAACAAAAAAAATCGATTGAAGATAAAATTGGGGTTAAGATAAATAATTTTGCTTTCTTTGAACAAGCACTAACACATAGATCATATTTACAGATTTCTGAAAAGAAAATTTATTCTAATGAAAGATTGGAGTTTTTTGGAGATTCTATTTTAGGTATGGTTGTAGCTGAGTACTTATTTCTAGAGCATGATGTTTTGGAAGGAGATCTTACTAAAATGAGATCTTCGATTGTAAATAAACAATCTCTAGCTTATTGTGCAGAAAGAATGGGATTAGATAAATTTATCTTACTTAGTTTTAGTGCCCAAAAAGCATTGCAAAGTGGTAGTAACTCTTTGCTTGCTGATTGTGTAGAAGCAATTATTGGTGCAATCTATTTAGATAGTGGATTAGAAAATGCACGTTATTTCATAACTAAAAAATTTATTCCACTCTTAAACGACAATGAGTTTGAACATGAAAAGAATTTCAAAAGTAAGTTACTTGAACTAATACAAAGTCAGGGCAAAGAAGCACCGACATACAAAGTCCTTTCAGAAGAAGGGCCTGATCATATGAAAAAGTTTGAAGTAGGTGTTTACTCTGATAATGAGTTAATAGGACAAGGTATAGGGAAAAATAAAAAATCGGCTGAACAAAAAGCAGCTAAATCAGCTTTAAAACAACTAACCGTTTAAAAAGGATATGGAAAAACTAATATTTGAAAAATCATCACCTGGAAGGATTGGATACTCACTTCCAAAACTTGAAATCGAGCAAAAGAAGATTTCTGATTATATACCACAAAATTACTTACGAAAAGAAGCTGCTGAGCTTCCTGAAGTAAGTGAAATTGAAATAGCTAGACATTTTCAACATTTGTCACATCTTAATTTCAATATTGAAAAAGGGATGTACCCGTTAGGATCGTGTACTATGAAATATAATCCTAAAGTGAATGAGAAAGTAGCTTCAATGGATGGATTTGCAAATTTACATCCATTCAGTCGTGATGAAAATGCGCAAGGTGCACTCAAATTAATGTATGAATTAGGCGAATGTCTAAAGAAAATAACAGGATTACCTGGAGTTTCTCTACAGCCTGCTGCTGGCTCGCAAGGTGAGTTAACAGGTATTCTTACATTTAAGAAATATTTTGAAACTAGGGGAGAGTTAAACAAAACTGTTATTCTTATTCCAGATTCAGCGCATGGAACTAATCCAGCTTCAGCAGCTATGGCTGGCTTTGATATAGTAAGTGTCAAATCAGGCCCTGATGGTAGAATCGATTTAGATGATTTGAGAGCTAAGTGTGTTGATAATGTTGCAGGTTTAATGTTAACTAATCCAAATACCCTTGGTTTATTTGAAACAGATGTTATTGAAATTGAAAAGCTTGTACATGGTTGTGGTGGACTAATATACATGGATGGTGCCAATCTAAATGCTCTATTGACAATAGCAAGAGCTGGTGATATGAAATTTGATTGTGTACATATTAATCTACACAAGACTTTTTCAACTCCACACGGTGGTGGTGGACCTGGTGCTGGACCGATTTGTGTTAGTGAAAAACTAATAGAATTTTTACCAGTTCCAAACATTGAAAAACATGGTGAGGAATATAAGTTAAACTATAATTTCCCAAATACGGTTGGTAAAGTTCATACTTTTGGTGGAAATTTTGGTGTATTGGTAAGAGCTTATACATACATAAGAATGTTAGGAGAAGTGGGATTAAAAAGAGTTAGTGAAAATGCAGTAATAAATGCTAATTATATACTTAGCCAAATTAAAGATTATTACGAAGTTCCTTACCCTGGCTACTGCTTACATGAATGTATAATAAGTGGAAACTTACAAAAGAAAGATGGTGTTACAACAAGAGACGTTGCAAAGAGACTATTAGACTTAGGTTTCCATGCTCCAACTATATATTTCCCTTTGGTTGTTAAAGAAGCAATGCTAATAGAACCAACTGAGACTGAGAATCTTGAAAACTTAGATGGATTTATCAAAGCTATGATTCAAATAGCTACTGAAGCTAAAGAAGAACCTGATACAGTACTTCAAGCTCCAGTTACAACTCCTCTAAGAAGATTAGATGAAGCAACTGCTAATAGGAATCTAGATATTCGATGGAGAAAAGAAGCAGTAACTGCTTAGATTCTAATTTTTGACGTAAAAGAAATAAAACCGATTACTTTTTTGTAATCGGTTTTTTTTATATTTATTCATTTTGATTCAAAAAAATAATAAGTACTTATGAATTCTATTCTAGCTGAATTAAAACTCATCGGGATTAATGCATATATATCAGTCCCAAATGATATTCTAAATGAATTATTTATTCTAAATAATAAGAATAATGGACCAATCCCAATTAAAGGAAAAATAAATACTAAAGAATATGAACAATCATTGGTAAAGTATAAAGGTGAGTGGAGACTTTACGTGAATAATAAAATGTTGAAAAATTCAAATAAATTTATTGGACAAAATATTGAGATTTCAATTGAATATGATTCTTCAGATAGATCTTTAGTTATTCATCCTAAACTAGTTCAGGCATTAAATAAAAATCAAATTGCAAATGAAAGATATAATAATCTTGCACCATCTTTACAAAAAGAGATGAATAAATATATATATAATCTTAAATCTGATGTAAGTATCGATAGAAGTATTAATAAATCAATAGATTTTCTATTAGGTAAAGGAAGATTTTTAGGTAGGAATCCATTGAAGTAAACTTTCATTATTAATATTAAAAAAAGGCTTTCAAAAATGAAAGCCTTTTTAATAAATAATCTGATATTATTATTATTTCTTCGTAGCTACAGACTTACCTTGCATAAATAATTGTAAGTAGTCTCTACTCCCAGCTTTACTATCTGTTCCACTCATATTAAACCCACCAAAAGGATGAACATCTACTAATGCACCTGTACATTTTCTATTTAGGTATAAATTACCACAATGAAGTTCTTTTTTTCCTCTAGCTAATTTATCTGGATTGTTAGTTATTAATCCACCAGTCAAACCATATATAGTGTCATTGAATATTCTAATACCATCGTCGAAGTTCTTTGACTTAATTACTGCTAGTACAGGTCCAAATATTTCTTCTTTTGCAATTCTAGCTGTATCTGGTACATCTACTATAACTGTAGGAGAAATAAAGTATCCTTTGTCAGAATCAGGTGTTGTACCACCTACTATCAATCTACCTTCACTACTACCAATTTCAATATATTGTTTTATAGAATTATATGCACTTTCACTTACAACTGGACCTGCTGGAGCATTATCTCTAGGGTCACCCATTACAATCGCTTTAGCTTTTTCTACTAATTTCTCTACAAATTCGTCATATATTTTTTCATCTACAATTGCTCTAGAGCATGCAGAACATTTCTGCCCTTGAAAGCCGAAAGCAGCTTTTACTACTTCACTTGCAGCGTAATCTACATCTACTTCACTATCTATTAACATCGCATCTTTACCACCCATTTCAGCTACAACTCTTTTTAGCCAAATTTGTCCAGGATTTACTTTTGCAGCACGTTCATAAATTCTAATTCCTACTTCCATAGAACCTGTAAATGAAATATAACGAGTTCTTGGATGATCAACCATGTAATCCCCAGCTTCAGCACCACTAGCGACTAAGTAATTGAATACACCATCAGGTAATCCAACTTCTCTCATCAATTCATCAAATATTTTAGCCATCATAGGAGCATCAGAAGAAGGCTTCAAAACTACCGTGTTTCCAGTTACGATAGAGGCTGCTACAGTTCCAGCCATAATTGCAAACGGGAAATTCCATGGTGGAATAACAATACCAACACCTAATGGAATATAAAAGTATTCATTGATCTCATCAGGATGACCTGTTAATGGTTGATTTTCTGAAAGTCGAAGCATTTCTCTACCGTAGAATTCAAGAAAATCAATAGCCTCACAAGTATCTGCATCAGCTTCTAGATAGTTTTTCCCAACTTCAGTTATCATCCAAGCGTTTATCTCTAATCTTCTTTGTTTGATTAATTCACTTGCTTTGAATAGATAATCAGCTCTTTCAGCAGCTGGAACATATTTCCACGTTTCAAAAGCTTTTTCAGCAGCATTAATCGCTTTTTCTGCATCTTCTTTACCTGATTTTTGGAAAATTCCTACTACTTCAGATTTATTTGCTGGATTATATGATAATGTTTTCTTTTCAGTGAATACTTCTTTTCCATCTATTATATTAGGGTATTCTTTACCTAATTGAGATTTTACTTTTTCAATTGCTTCTTTTTGTTGTTGTGCTATTGTTGGATCATTGAAATCCAAGTATTCCATTGGTTTATAGTCTACCATCTTTTAACTCCACTTTTTTGGTATTGTTTTAAATATTTTTAGCAAATATAAGGATATTATTTTCAACAATGTAACTTGCTGAAAGGTAAAGAAGTTTAAGTAAGTCCAATAGTGTTATTGCGAAGCAGTTTCTAAACGTATACTTATCTTTACACGTCTTTTTAAATCGTTGGGTCTTTTCGAATTGTCATCTATACCGCCTGTTAACATATTGATGACTATATTGCTGTTATCTACAACTTTATTTTTAATATAATCTCCTGTATAATATGCTCTGAGAAATGACAATAGTTGATTATCTATTACGGATCCATTTTTAACAGCAACATTTCCATTTTCATCATAAATATCTGGACCTGGATAAATCTTGTTAGAAGCAATATCTCTTGGGTCAGAAAATCCTGTTATATCTAATACAATCTTTGTATTATTCAAAACACAATCATTTTTCAAATTATTTAATCTGTCATTTATATAATCTATGGCTTCTCTAAAAGCTGAATCAATTGTATAAGAGTATTGGTGGTATTTGTCATCTGGATACTCTATGTAAGAAGTATTACCTTTACCAGTAATTACACCTAATTTGAATAAACTCTTAAGTTCCTTTAAGTTATCAGATGTATTTGGTCTATAGTATCCCGTTACAAAAAATGGTATGTCATATTCTTCGAAATTAAATTCGATAGTATAATTAGGTAAAATTATGTCTTGTTGGAAAACTACTTCAGCATTCTCATTACACTCAGCAAAAAATAAATCAGTACTCTTTATAGAATTGTAGCATTCGTTTCTATATGTTAAATAATAGTATGTATTTGCGGTTAGTTTAAATTCGAAGTATGAATCACTTGGTATAACGTATTGGTTGAGTAATACACTATCTTTTGAGTATAACTCAACAATTCCTTTTAATGGAACATTTTCATATTCACTAATAATATTACCTTTTAAAGTAACTTTCTTACAGAAATCAAATTTATACACATCAAATTGACCACAACCACCAGGTCTGTCAGAAGTCAGATATAATGAGTTATTTAGAATAGTTGGGGAAATATCATTAAATCTAGAATTATAATCAGAGTTCAATTGATAAGCATTGGTTGAATGGTTGTTCTTTTCATAAGAAAATATATTAAATTTACCATTTACCTTCCTTGAAAATAATGACTTATTAAAGGATTCACTATAAAATCCTTCATCTACATTAGTATTTATATCATCAAAAGAAATTGGGTTAGTCCAATTGCCATTGATATAATCAGAATAATAAATATCCCATTGGTTGTTTATTTCTTTAGTAAAATATAATCTATTATCCACAAAATATGGATGTCCCTCGAATCCTTTGCTATTGAGTAGTTTAATATCAATTACCCTTGCGTATTCTCCTCTTACATACATAAACGCAAAAAGGTCTCTATTCAATGAATCATTAGTTAATCCAGATATTACAAATAGCTTCTTCTCATTATCTAGATTATAAGTCGTAGGTAATCCAGGAGATAATAAGTCATTATGTTTAACAACATTATCAATATTAGTTAATAAACTATTATTGTCTTTTATCTGAAAAATATTATATTGTTTACTATCACTTGATAAGTAAACTAATTCATTATCAACAGATTTTACGAGTGGCTCGTTATCTACTGAATTAATAATGTTTCCAAGATTTCCAGCCACATTTACACTCTTACATTCTTGTTTTTCTGGAATTGATCCACAAGATATAAGTGACAATAATAATAAAATTGTAGTAAATTGTTTTTTCATTAAAAAATATCTTAGTAATTTCGAAATTCTAAATACATCACTCTTATTCTCGGCATAAAGGACATCAATTATTAATGAATAGATCAAAAGCAATTATAAATACCAAAAACATCAGACACAATTTAAGAATAATAAGGGAAAAATCAGGTACAAAGATTATTGGAATTGTAAAAGCTAACGGTTATGGTACTGGTATAAACGAAATATCAAAAGTATTAAGGGACGAAGGTGTCGAAATGTTAGGGGTTCCTTATGTACATGAAGCGCAAGGATTAAGGGAAAAAGGAGATAAAGGAGAAATATTGCTGACTGGAACTTTATCAGAGGATGAAGTTGAAGAAGTTATATATTTAGATTTACAGGTCTGTACTGTTAATATAAATGTCCTTAGATCACTTAATGAGGCTGCTAAGTGCAAAAATAAAAAGGCGTTACTACATATATTCGTTGATACTGGAATGAATAGGGAAGGGGTTAAACCTCATAATCTTGAAGCATTTATAGTAGTCCTCAAAACATTCGAACATCTTAAAATTGTTGGGTGTTTAACTCATCTTATCTCTTCAGATGATAAAGATAAAACTCAAACTAAAAATCAGATAGCAGAATTTAGTAATGCTTTGGATAAAATTGAGACAGCATTCGGAAAATTAGAATATATTCATACACATAATTCTGCAGCTATATTTAACGAAATTGAAAGCCCAAGTAATTTTTCTCGACCAGGTATAGCTATATACGGATTTTTACCAACACGTGAGCTTCAGTCGAAAAGCGATTTGAAACCGAGTCTCAAATTAGTTTCTGAAGTGTCTTTAGTTAAACACGTTAGTAAGGGTGAAACCGTTGGGTATAGTAATAAATATATAGCTAAAAATGACATTACAATTGCTTTGATTCCTTTTGGATATGGTCATGGATTTCCTTGGGCTTTATCTAATTGTGGTTCATTTAGTATAAAAAATAAATCTTGTAAGATAGTTGGTTCAGTCTGTATGGATTTTACAATGGTTGATATTTCAGGACTCGATGTTTCAGTTGGTGACGAAGTTATAATAATGGGTGATGGTATAACTGGTGATTCGATTTATGATATTTCTGAAAAAGCAAATACTATACCTTATGAAATAATAACTCACTTATTACCACGCTTAGACCGTGAATATATATAGATGTTGAAAAATTAATTCCCACTACTCCAGATAAAACTTTACTTTTGTTAAAAGTATAATGAACTATGTATAGAATTCACCTCCCAAATTTCGAAGGCCCATTTGATTTGCTCCTCTATTTTATTAGAAGAGACGAATTAGATATTTATGATATACCAATATCAAGAATTACCGAAGAATTTTTAAGTTATGTCAGAGTGATGAAGTTACTTGATTTGGAGTTAGCAGGTGAGTTTATACTTATGGCTTCAACTCTAATGTATATCAAGGCTAGACTACTTCTTCCTAAACCTAAAGACGAGAACGGCGATGAAATAGAAGACCCTCGAACAGAATTAGTCCAGAAGCTATTAGAATATAAGCAAATAAAAGAAGCAACTGAAGATTTACGAAATTCTGAAGAAAACAATTTATACTTCCACGAACGTGGTTATTTTGGTAATGACGAATCAGCAGAGGTAGTTTACACTAATACCACTATGTTTGATTTGTTAACAGCTTTCAAAACGGCTGTTGATAGGTTAGACAATGCAGTACAAGAACACGTTGTAGAACTTATACCTATTTCAGTAGAGGAACAAAAAGAAGAGTTAGTAAAAGTAGTAAATATGAAAGGCAGGATTAAATTCCTAGATTTTATGAAAAATAAGCCAAAATCATTCATAGTAGTTACATTCCTTGCTTTATTAGAGCTAATTCGCTCCAACGAATTATTTATTACGCAAGACGATTTGTTTTCTGACATAATTATATCACCAACATTGAACCTAAACTAAATGGAATTAAAAGATTTACCATATTTTTTCTCTTTACCTAAGCAAGAACAAAAAATAGCATTAGAAGCGCTACTCTTTACCATGGAAGAGCCTCTTGATATTAACAGATTGATGAAAATTCTGGCATCAAATGAGTCTAATAGTGTAGATGAACAAGATGTAATTGAATATGAACTACTTGACAAAATAGGTTTCAACCGAGATTATGTTCGTGATATCATTAATGAAGTAAACAACGATAATTCGGATAATGATAGACCTTTTCGTATAATTGAAAGTGGGGGAGGATACTCACTCGTAACTTCCCGTAAATATGGCAAAATCGTTGGTAAAATCAATAAAAATATCGTACGTAGGAAACTTAGTAATGCCAATTTAGAAACTATAGCAATTATAGCATATAGACAACCCATTTCTAGACCAGGAATTGAATCAATACGTGGGGTAAATTCCAAAGAAATCATCAATGGACTTATTGATAAAGGTTATGTTCGAATAATTGGGAAAAGTGATGCGCCAGGTAATCCCTATCTTTATGGGACTACGACTGACTTCCTAAAAGCATTCGGTTTAAACACATTAGAAGACCTCCCGAAGCTTAAAGAATTGAAAGAACTTGGATTTACTGAAGCCGAAGAGTCCGGTTTTACTCTTAGAATAGAGATGGAAGACGATCCAAAACAAATCGATGAAGAAAACGTTTCTAATGAATGATGAATACAAAGATTAAAATAATTCTTTTTATGGTTGTGGGAGCAGTGCTTGGCTATGCTTACTTCTATTTCTTTGGGTGTGAGACGAATTGCTCTCTTAAATCAGATTGGCGAATTACTTCACTATATGGATCAATAATAGGACTTATCTTAGCATTCCCTACAAAAAGAAAATTACCTAAGGAATGAAAGAAAAGCTTAAAGAGTTAGCTGGTCAAACCGTCACATATGGTATTTTTAATATCGTCGGACGGTTTCTCACTTTTATACTCTTTCCTCTTTATATCAACTACTTACCTAAAGCAGAATATGCAGATATTGTATTAATTTACGCTTATATTGGCATACTAAATGTGTTCTACGCCACTGCATTAGAAAGCTCCTTTTTTCGCTATTATGACAAAAACGACATCAAGAAATCACGTGCTGTTTTTTCGCATGCATTTATCCCTATATTTATATTCGGATTCGTCGTCTCGTCGATTATTTTCGCCTTCGCAGATAGACTAACTTTCGTCCTCTCGGGGGAAGTCGAAAACTCTGCAGAGCTTATTATGCTCGCCGCTTTTGTTCCCCTAATAGATGCTATCCAATTCATTCCATTTGGGCTTTTAAGGATGAACAATAAAGCGCGTAGCTTTGTTATGATAAGGTTTGTTCATGTTATAGTATATGTAAGTCT
>JBFHKR010000009.1:0-38990 GCA_041595255.1 Chlorobiota bacterium | reverse complement strand
ATTTATGTATGAAGTCATAATAACCTTCATCTGGTTTAATCTCTATAACGGGAAGTGCTTCATTATCTAATATAGAAACTGTAATTTCTTTACCCGGTATATAAGTTTCTAATAAGATTTCGTGTGAAAATTCAGCAGCTAGTTTTAGTGCCTCTGACAAATCATCTAGATTGCCATCTTGTATAACTGTAACGCCAACTGCCGAACCTTGATTTATTGGTTTTACTACTATTGCTCTTCCTAATTCTCTTCTGATAGATTCTAGTAAATCCAAATCGCCAATACTATCTTTATCAACAATTGACCAAGGAGGAGTAGGAACACCTGCTTGAGCAAAGAGCATTTTACTAGTCATTTTATCCATAGAAAGGGATGAGGATTTCACTCCTGATCCAGTGTAAGGTACACCTCTCAATTCGAACAATGATTGTACTAGTCCGTCTTCACCATTTTCACCATGAAGCAATAAGAAAACACAATCAACTCCGTCAAATATATCTGAGTTGATACAGTTAATTAGTTCACGTCTATTGAAATTGCTTAATTCTTCTTTGCTAATAGGGGAGTTGCTGATTTCTAATGAATTAATATCGAATACACCATTAATTCCTTTGGCTGGGTCAACTGCAAGAACTTCGTGTCCTTTTCTAACAAGTGCATTGTATATTGCCTTTCCACCAAAAAGTGAGATGTTTCTTTCGGGAGAGATGCCCCCCATAACTACTGCGATTTTCATTTTCAACTATATTAAATTAATTATATAACTTTAGATTACAAAATTAGTAAAGCTGTAGACCATTTCTATAATTAGTTGAAAATTTATATTATTAACATTGAAGATGAATAATGTGTAAAATTCAATTCTAATTTTAAATAAAAATTTAGTAATTTTGATTTTAATGAATGCACCAAGGAAATATTTCCTATTACCCGAATGATATCCAACTATTAAGTGGATGCCTTTCGGGTTTTTTTTTAAATCAAATAGCGTAACTAGATGAAAAATTATAAAAAAGCGTTGATAATGTTAGAAAATGGCTACTATGAATTTGGTAGAGCATTTGCTAGTGAAGGAACAAAATTCTCAGAATTTGTATTCAACACTTCAATGACTGGCTACGAAGAAATATTGACGGACCCTTCATATAAAGGTCAGACTGTATTATTTACTAATCCTTTAATTGGTAACTATGGTATTACTAATGAGGATTTCCAATCTGAAAAAATACAAGCAGAAGGTATATTACTTAGAGAATACTCAAGAATAGCTAGTAATCACCGTTCTAAAATAGACTTAGCTACATATCTAGAAGAGAGTAATACTTTTGGTATAGATAGAATAGATACCAGAGCATTTACTAAAGTAATTAGGCAATTCGGTGCTATGAAAGGCGGTATAACTACTGAAGTTCTTGATCCTGAAGAGTTTCTTAAACAAGTAAAAGCTTCCCCATCAATATCTGATGTAGATTTATACAGACAGGTTATTTCAGATAAGGTACAAATATTTGAAGGAAATCCATCGGTATCGGAAAAAATAATTGCTATAGACTTCGGAATCAAAGGTAATATAATAAGAGATTTACGAAACAAATTTAATAAAGTATATTTAGTCCCTTTCGATGATAATTTTGAATCAAATATCAAAGATCTTGAATATGATGGCGTATTCCTATCTAATGGACCTGGAGATCCAAGAATAGTAAAGGGAATAGATAAGTATATCAAACAATTTGCAGAAAACAATATTCCTATTATTGGAATTTGTTTTGGACATCAATTGATTGGTCAGGCTTTCGGATTAAAAACTATAAAATTACCTTTTGGTCATCATGGTGGCAATCATCCTGTTAAATATTTTGATAATGGAAGAGTATATATAACTGCTCAAAACCATAATTATGCTATATCAAATGAGAGTTTAGAAGGTAATGAAGATTGGGAAATGACATGGGTGAATTTATACGATCATACGGTAGAAGGAATGAGACACAAGCATTTACCTATCAATTGTATTCAGTTTCACCCAGAAGCATCACCGGGACCAAGAGAAGCAAACGAAAAAGTATTTGAAGATTTTTATAAAACAGTAGCAAAACAGGATAAATAATGCCGTTAAGACAAGACATCAAAAGGATATTAGTAATAGGTGCAGGACCTATTGTGATAGGACAAGCTGGAGAATTTGATTATTCTGGATCACAGGCTGTGAAAGCTTTGAAAAAATTAGGCTACTATGTGGTAGTTATAAACAGTAATCCTGCAACTGTAATGACAGACCCTGAGATAGCTAACAAGACCTATATAGAACCCATTACAAACGGAATCATAGAGCAAATCATCCAAAGAGATAAAATTGACGCTATATTACCAACAGTTGGCGGGCAAACTGCTTTGAATGCAGCACTTGATCTAGAAAAAGAAGGTATTTTAGCTAAATACAATATTGAGTTATTAGGTGTAAATATTAAGTCAATAAACATAGCAGAAGGTAGACGAGAGTTTAAGCAAGCTATGGATGAGATTGGGTTACTTTCTCCAGAAGGAGAAATAATAAATACTTACGAAGATGCAATAGCTTTTGCTGAGCAATTAGATTTCCCAATTATTGTTCGTCCATCATATACTTTAGGTGGAACAGGTGGTGGTGTTGCTGAAAATATGGATGAGTTTAAAAGAATTGCTAGACAAGGCCTTGATTTATCACCAATTAGCGAGATATTAGTAGAGCGTTCTTTAATTGGTTGGAAAGAATATGAATTCGAAGTAATGCGAGATATAGCAGATAATGTTGTCATAGTAGCATCAGTTGAGAATTTTGACCCGATGGGAGTGCATACCGGAGATAGTATAACTGTAGCTCCAGCACAAACATTAACCGATGAAGAATATCAAACTTTAAGAGACTATTCTATAGCAATTATTAGAAAAGTAGGTGTCGCAACTGGTGGATCGAATATTCAATTCGGTGTAAATCCTGCGAATGGGGAAGTGCGAGTAATTGAGATGAATCCAAGAGTTTCAAGAAGTTCTGCCCTTGTTTCTAAAGCAACTGGCTATCCTATTGCAAAAATTGCAGCACAATTAGCTGTTGGACTTACTTTAGATGAGATTGACAATGAGATTACTAAGTCAACTCCTGTTTCATTCGAGCCATCACTAGATTATATAATTGTAAAAATACCTAGATGGGATTTTGAGAAATTTAAAGTACCTTCGAACTTAACAACACAGATGAAATCTGTTGGTGAAGTAATGTCTATAGGTTCTAATTTCAGGGAGGCATTCCAGAAGGCATTTAGATCATTGGAAATTGGTGCTGATGGATTAGACTATAAAGGTCTTGACAAATATGATGATGAATATGTAATTAATAAACTAGTAGTTCCAACTCCAATGAGACCATTCTTTATTAAAGAAGCTTTCAAAAGAGGTATGAGTTTAGAAGAAATACATACGCATACTAATATTGACCCTTGGTTCTTAGATAATATACTAGAAATAGTTGAAGTTGAGAAAGAAATATCAGAATCTAAATTTGAAGAATTAGAAGCTGAATCTTTGAAAAGTTATAAGTTACATGGATTCTCAGATTCACAAATTGGAAGATTATTAAATAAAGACTCTGAACTTATAAGGTCTAAACGTAAAGAATTAAAAGTTTTACCAACTTATAAGAAAGTCGACACTTGTGCAGCAGAATTCGAAGCACATACTCCATATTTTTATTCTACTTATATGACAGAAAATGAAAGCATACCTGTAGATAGAAAGAAAATAATAGTATTGGGAGGTGGACCTTTTAGAATTGGACAAGGTATTGAGTTCGATTATTGCGCTTCTCAAGCCTCAATGATATTAAAAGACATGGGTATAGAAACAATAATGATTAATTGTAATCCAGAAACTGTTTCTACTGATTATGATACTTCGGATAAGTTATATTTTGAACCAGTCTTTTTAGAAGATGTGATGAATATTATCGATTTGGAGAAACCAGATGGTGTTATTCTACAGTTAGGCGGTCAAACACCTTTAAAACTATCTAAAGCATTGCAAGATGCAGGTGTTAAGATACTCGGAACCAGTCAAAGTAATATTGATAGGGCAGAGGATAGAGGAAGATTTATGGAAATGCTAGATGAGCTACAAATAGCTTATCCAGCGGGTGGAACTGCTAATTCGATAGAAGAAGCCACTAAAATAGCTCTTAACATTGGATTTCCAGTTATTGTAAGACCATCTTATGTATTAGGTGGTAGAGGAATGGCGGTAGTGTATGATGAGATTGATCTCCAACATTTTATAGTTGAAGCAGCAAAAGTAAATGAAGACCACCCAGTTTTAATTGACAAATTCTTAGAACATGCTTTTGAAGTTGATGTGGATGCATTAGGAGATGGGAAATCTGGAGTTATTGCCGGTATTATGCAACATATAGAAGAAGCAGGGGTTCACTCTGGTGATAGCTCTTCAGTATTACCAACGTACTTGGTTGAACCACATATTGTAGATAAGATAAGATTTGCAACTTATAAAATAATTGAAAAATTAGAAATTATTGGGTTTATAAATATCCAATTTGCTGTATATAGAGATAATGTATATGTAATTGAAGTAAACCCAAGGGCTTCTAGAACTGTACCATTTGTTTCGAAATCAAATGGTATAGCTTTGACTAAAGTAGCAGTAAAGCTTATGTTAGGTGAAAAGATAAGTGATATCAAAATGCCAAACCCTGGATTTATGGGACATTACACTGTGAAATGCCCAGTATTCTCTTTTAGTAAATTCCCAGGAGTAGATACTGTACTTGGACCAGAGATGCGTTCAACAGGTGAAGTAATGGGAATTAGTGAGTTCTTTGGTGAAGCTTATGTTAAGTCACAATTGGCTGCTGGTAATCATTTACCTAAAACTGGTAATGTCTTTATTTCAGTAAATGATTTCGATAAACAGGAAGTGTTACCTGTTGCAAGAAGATTAATAGAATTAGGTTACGAATTATGGGCTACTCTTGGAACTCATTCAGCATTACAAGTTGCAGGTATAAAATCTAATCTTATACCTAAGATAGGTGCTGGTAGTCCAAATGTAATAGAAAAAATACAAAGTGGTGATATTAACTTAATTATTAATACTCCTTTAGGTAGAAAAGCTTATCAAGATGATTTATCAATTAGAGAAGCTGCTTTACAAAAGAAAATACTTTGTATTACAACTATTCCTGCAGCTAAAGCAGCAGTTGATGGTATGGATTGGCTTCAAAAAAATCAGATCACTATTTTCGGACCAATATTAAATCGTACTTGGTAAATGAGTAACCATTTATTAAATTGATAAAATGAAAAATACTGAATCGAATGGTTTAATTTTAATTGTAGATGATAATGTCATGAATACTCAACAAATCAAAGATATGTTGGATATTCATGGCTTTCACTCTATAACGGCTGAATCAGCTTCTGAAGGTCTAGAAATAGTAAGAACTATAAAGCCAGAACTAATATTACTTGATATTGTTATGCCTGAAATTAATGGATTCTCTTTCTGTGAAACTGTTAAAAGCAATCAACAATATAGTGATATTCCTATCATATTTATGACTGCACAAACCAAGTCTGATACTATAGACAGAGCTTACAAAGCAGGTGCTAATGATTTCATAAAAAAACCAGTTAAACCCAATGAACTTGCCTCTAGAATAAAAATCCAAATGCGTAATGCTATTGAAGAAAAACTTAGAAAGCAAGAAATAGATGATATGCGAAAACAGCTTATAACTCTTCGAGAAGAACTACACAAAGCAAAGAATGGGAATAATCCAGAAAAGTAAATGATTATCAAAGCAACTCAGCTACATTTACCTCAAATCATTGAGTTAAACACTAAGATAATTGAGTATATGACTTTCCGTGGATTCTCACATTGGAGTGAACGCTATCCCACAGAATCTATTTATAGAAGAGATATTATGCGTGATTCACAATATGTATATCTAATTGATGACATTGTGAGAGGTATAGTCTCTTATGATATCCAACATCACGAATATTTTGATACTATTGATTGGAACCCTAAGAATAAATCAGCTTATTTTGTTCACAGACTTGCTGTTGACCCAGTATTCCAAGGTCGAGGAATTGCAAATAAATTAATGGAATTTTCCGAAAATAATGCATTTAATGACGGCATAGATTCAATTCGTTTAGGTGCATTCAAAGGTTATAGTGAGGTAGTTGGGTTCTACAAGAAAAGAGGATATGAGATTAGGGGAGAGATACTATTCGATGTTAGTGACACTACTTTCTATGGGATGGAAAAATCACTTAACCATTAATTAATTCGAAAGAATTATAGTTAAACTTTTTTTCGCTGTGATATGAAAAGTAATTCTCAAAGAAGTAAACTAATCTTTTTAATAGACTAATAGTTACATTAGTATCTAAACCTCCATTCGAGACTTCTTTTATAATTTTTAATTCTTCAATTTTGAATTTTAGTCTTCTTTCTGCTCTTGTATTATTGTCCAAATATATTTTGCAATTACTAATGTCTAGAAATACATCTTTACTGTCAGAATAATCTATTATACTACTATTGTCCCATTTTAAATGTATAGCGTGACCTATTGAACTAGCTAACTCAATTTGTGAATACAAAAACATAGATGGGCTAAAAATATTATCCGAACAGCTAATATCTATTAGTCGTTCGATACTCAAGTAAAACTGTTCATCGGGATTATCATCTTTTTCCAATTTGAATATTGATTCACTCATCATCATACATAGAATTTTATCAACAAAAGATAATTTATCTATAAAACTCTTCCTAATTAACTCAGCGTTAGTTAAATTGTGTATCTCTCTGTTGGACTTTTTAAAATACTTTATTTCAACTTCAGAGCATAGTTCTAACGATGACCCAAATTTGCTTTTTGCTCTCAAAGCACCTTTAGCAACTAAAGTCTGTTTACCGAATTCTTTGCTATATGCGTAAATAATTTTACTAGACTCTAAGTAATTAATAGTGCGTAGGATAATAGCATTTGTGGAAACATTCATCAATAAAATATAAAAATAATTTAAAAATTGTTTTGCAAGTTAACGAAAAGTCCTTAAGTTTGTAACTGAAATTATTCCTGAATAGCTCAGCTGGTTAGAGCATCTGACTGTTAATCAGAGGGTCCGGGGTTCAAGTCCCTGTTCAGGAGCAATTAAAGATAAAGCCGATTACATTTGATTGTACTCGGCTTTTTTCTTTTATATCTGTAAAGTGAAAAAAAACTTTAGTCTTAATATTATATTATAGTCCTAAATATTCATTTACTTGACATTAGTTTTTCTCACTTATTATTTGACTCAAATAAAAATCTTGTGCTGAGAATGGTGGATTATCATCATTTGGTGTCAGTGATTCATAGCTTCCATCTCTTAATAGTCTCCAAGATTTGGTATTGTCAGCCCAATAAGTATCTAATATTTCTTGCAATTTTTCTTTAATATTGTTTTGATACACAGGAATAACAGTTTCAACTCTTTTATTAAGATTTCTAGTCATCCAATCGGCACTACCAAAATAATATTCTTCGTTTCCGTTATTTTTAAAATAGAAGATTCTACTATGTTCTAAAAATCTACCAATAATACTTCTTACTTCAATATTTTCACTCAGTCCTGGTACTCCTGGCATCAGGCAGCAAACACCACGAACAAGTAATTTGATTTTAACACCTGCTTGAGAAGCTTCATATAATGCCTGAATAACTTTTCGATGTGCTATTTGATTCATTTTTGCAAATATCAGTCCTGGTTTTTCAGGAGTAGATAATTTTGCTTCTCTTTCAATTTTGTTTATCAAATCGTCTTCTAATGAATTTGGTGCAACTAATAAACTTTTCCATTTGTTATAATTACTATAACCAGTAAGATAATTAAATAGATTAACGGCATCACTCTGATATTGCTCTCTTGAAGTAAACATAGCTATATCAGTATATACTTTAGCAGTATTTTGGTTATAGTTTCCTGAGGAGAAATGTAAATATGTTTTTAATCTGTCTGATTCATTTCTGATTACCATTGCTACTTTACAATGAGTCTTGAGGCCAATTATACCATATACACAATGAACTCCAGCTTGTTCTAATTCTCTTGCCCATATTATATTATTAGCTTCATCAAACCGTGCTTTTAGTTCTACGAACGCAGTTACTTCTTTACCATTTTCGGCCGCTTTTTTTAATGACTGAACAATATTCGAATTTCCACCCGTTCTGTATAGTGTGATTTTAATTGCAACAACATCTGGGTCTGTAGCAGATTCGGCAATAAACCTAGAAGTTGTATTTGTAAATGAATCAAAAGGATGATGAACCATTATATCTTTTTTCTTCAGAATATCAAAAAATGAAGAATCATTTTGTAAATCAATGGGAGTACTACCAATAAAAGTTGGATCTTTCAATTTATGCAAGTCTAATTTATCTAAAAAGAAGAAGTCGGGTAAATTTAATGGTCTATTCGATATATAAACATCATCTTTATGAAGATCAAGAGTTTTACGTAGCATTTCTACCAAATAATTTGGCATATTACCACTTACCTCTAAGCGGACAGCTGCACGTCCCCAACGTCTAGACTTAACCAATTCTTCTATTTCTATCAGTAAATCCTCCGCTTCATCTTCAGCAATTTCAATATCTGCATCACGTGTTACTCTAAAACAATTTGCAGTTGAAATTTTCATGCCTGGGAATAATAAATTTGCATATTTGATTATAATATTTTCAATTAATATATAATGATTTCCTTCATTATGTGATAATTTTATAAACCTAGGTAATATATTAGGTATCTGTAAAAATGCTAATCTACTATGTTTTTTATCCATTACTTTTTCTTTTAACACAAAAGCAATATTTAAAGTTCTATTAATCAAACGAGGAAAAGGATGAGTTGAATCTATAGTTAAAGGTGTAAGTACAGGTAAAATTCTTTCATAAAAATATTTTTCTATAAATATTTCATCTTCTGAATTTAGTTCGTTAGTCTCATATAATTTAAAGTTATATTCTCTCAATTTAGGTAATAAATCATTAAGTAAAATATCTTCTTGTTCTTTGTATAATGGAACAAGGGCTTTCCTTATCGATTTTAATTGTTCTAAGGGAGTTTTACCATCATAAGAAAGTCTATCGTTTATACCAGCTGAAAGTTGACTTTTTAATCCAGCTACTCTAATCATAAAAAATTCATCAAGATTAGAACTAAAAATCGTACAAAATTTTATTCTTTCTAAAAGAGGGTGAGACTCAAGTTTTGCTTCATTAAGTACTCTTCTGTTAAATTCAATAAGACTTAGTTCCCTATTAAAATAATATTTAGTGTTTGTAGTGTCTTTGATTTTTTGAGGTTTTGTCA
Source organism: Chlorobiota bacterium (assembly GCA_041595255.1). Taxonomy (GTDB): domain Bacteria; phylum Bacteroidota; class Ignavibacteria; order Kapaibacteriales; family UBA2268; genus PGYR01. The sequence goes on along the minus strand of JBFHKR010000009.1, from coordinate 29,565 downwards.
TTTTTAATCTTTTCTATATATATTAATTATACGATATTACGAATAATGTATGAATTCTGAGTTAATTTGTTCGAATACTATTATTTTTATTACAATTTATAGACCATATTGTAGTTAATATGTTATATTTTATCGGAAAATAATGAAAAACAATAAAAAAGTCATTGTAATAGGTGCTGGTATATCAGGATTATCAGCTGCATCATATCTAGCCAAATACGGATATAATGTTACTATTCTCGAGAAAAACAACTATACTGGTGGAAGAATTAGACTTCATAAAGAGGCTGGTTTCTCCTTTGATATGGGTCCAAGCTGGTATTGGATGCCTGATATTTTCGAGTCATTTTACCAGGACTTTGGTTTTACAACTACAGATTTTTATAATTTAAAAAGATTAGATCCATCATATAAAATATTCTGGGAAGATAATACAAGTAATAATATTCCAGCAAGTTATGAGGAATTAATAAAGCTTTTTGAAACTATAGAAGAGGGAAGTGGTGACAAACTTGATAAGTACCTGGCTGATGCAAAAATTAAATATGAAATTGGGATGGGAGAATTCGTAGAAAGGCCATCTTTGAGTATCACAGAATATTTAGAACCTTCTTTAATATTGAATAGTTTTAAGCTAGACTTATTAAAATCGATTTCAAAGTCAATCAGTAAGAATTTTAAAAATAAAAAGATTCGTCAGATATTAGAATTTCCAGTACTCTTTTTAGGTGCTAAGCCAACTAAAACACCAGCATTGTACAGTATGATGAATTACGCTGACATTAAACTCGGTACTTGGTATCCTATGGGTGGAATGTTTGAAATAGCAAAGGCATTCACTAAAATAGCAACAGACCTAGGTGTGAAAATTGAACTTAATCAACCAGTTGAGAAAATTGAGTTTAGAAAAGATAAAATTACTCATTTAATATCTAATAAAAATAAATACCAAGTCGATGCAGTTGTAAACTGCTCGGATTATAATCACTTTGAACAGAGTTTATTAAATAAAGAGTATAGAAAATATGATGAAAAGTATTGGGATAATAGAATATTTGCACCTACTTGCTTATTGTTTTATCTAGGAGTTAACAAAAAAATAGATGGATTAGAACATCATAATCTTTTTTTTGATTCAGATTTTGAAATTCACTCTAAAGAAATTTATGATGTACATTCTTGGCCAAGAGAACCATTATTCTATTTATCAGCAACTTCTAAAAGTGAGTTAACTGCGCCAGAAGGACATGAAAATCTATTTATACTAATACCACTTTCAACAGAGTTAGAAGAATCAGATTCAATAATAGAAAACTATTATAATCTTGTTATAGAGAGAATTGAGAAAAGAATAGGTCAAAAATTAAAAGATAATATTGTATATAAAAAAGTATTCTCAAGAAATGATTTTATTAATGATTATAACTCTTTTAAGGGTAATGCTTATGGTTTAGCAAATACATTATTACAAACAGGTTTTCTAAAACCTAAAATGAAAAACGAAAAAATACGTAACCTTTATTATGCTGGACAATTAACAGTACCTGGACCAGGTTTACCGCCCTCTATTTTATCGGGTAAAATTGCAGCTAATTTATTAAATAAAGAGAATTTATGATAGACTTATATACGGAAGTTTGCCTAAAGGCAAGTAAATTAATAACAACAAAATACTCGACTTCATTTTCGATAGGTATAATGTTGTTAGATAAAAAAATCAGGGATCATATTTATTCGATTTATGGATTTGTAAGACTCGCTGATGAGATAGTTGATACTTTTCATGAACATGAGCAAAAATATTTACTTAATAAATTTGAAAAAGATACATACGAAGCTATTGAATATAAAATTAGTATGAACCCTATACTTCATAGTTTTCAAAGGACTGTTCATAAATACAATCTTGATAAAAATCATATTGATGCTTTTTTAGAGAGTATGCGAATGGATCTTGATAAAACAATTTATGATAAATCTAATTTCGAAAAATATATATATGGATCTGCTCAAGTAGTAGGATTAATGTGTTTACAAGTTTACGTAGAAGGTAATAAAGAACAGTACGACTCATTATTACCTTATGCTATTAGCTTAGGATCAGCATTTCAAAAAGTGAATTTTATTCGTGATTTGAAAGATGATATGAATGATCTTGGAAGATCGTATTTTCCAAATGTTCAAATTAATAACTTGAATGAGAATTCCAAAAAAGCAATTGAAGAAGATATACAAGCTGATTTTGATCATGCATTAATAGGTATATCAAAATTACCTAAGAATTCAAAGTTTGGAGTTTATACAGCATATTTGTATTATTTGGTTCTATTAAAAAAAATAAAATCATCCAAAATTGATAAACTAATGTCTAGAAGAGTTAGAGTTTCTAATTTTCATAAATTGCTTTTACTCCCTAAAGCAAAATTTAAAATATCAATAAATAGGCTTTAATATGGAAATAATAATATCTTTAATGCTGGTTATTGTGACATTCTTCTTTATGGAATTCGTCGCATGGTTTACTCACAAATATATTATGCATGGGTTTTTATGGGTTCTACACAAAGATCATCATCAGAAAGAACCAGGTTTTTTTGAAAAAAATGATGCCTTCTTTGTAATATTTGCTATTCCTAGTATAGTTCTCTTTGGGTTGGGAGCTGAACTCTCTTCCTACATATTATTTTCTATTGGATTGGGAATATTAATTTATGGAATAGCTTATTTTTTAGTACATGAAGTATTCATACATAAAAGATTAAAATGGTTTAAAAAGACCAATAATCGATATCTTTCAATATTAAGAAAAGCTCACTATTCGCATCATAAACATCTAGGTAAAGAAGATGGTGAATCATTTGGTATGCTGATAGTTAATTTCAAATTTTACAAATAAAAAAAAGCTGTCTATTTAGACAGCTTTTTAAAACTTTTCTTTGAAATAAATCTACTTTGGTAAAGGAGTTAATTTATTTGTATCATTTGGATCTCTTCTGATATCATCATCCCAAGGATCCATTAATGAATCATCTGAATGATCAACTGGTTCTTTATCCCAATATGCCGGTAATAAAACTCCACCTTCTTCAGGAGAATAAGAATTATAGAAATCAACGGCTGCTACGAAATCGTTTTGTAATACATAGTCCACTTGTGGCCTATTTTGTACAGCGATATCATAAATATTCTCTTGAGTATAGTAGTTGCCAGGCATTAGTAATGCAAGATACCAAACGATTGCTAATAAAATTTCCATTTAAATCACCTATAAATTATAATTATTAATATTTTTCTTGTTAACTTTAGTTTAATAGCTACGATATTTGTGCCAAAAAAATAAAATATTAATTGAATTACTTATTAACTTTATATAAATTAAAGAAATGGGGAAGGTGATATGAAAAATTTAAAAAAATTTATTTATGATTCAAAGATTAATCAAAAATAATAATCAGATGTTCAGCATGGACAATATTAGCCATATAAAATTAACAAAAATTTATTTTTTGCTGATTTCATTTTTTATATTATCTTGGAATGTAGATTTGTATTCTTCAATTCCCTCCGATTCTATAGATTATTATGAAAAAAATTTAAATAAATTCCCTAAGAATACTAAAATAGATATTCTTACAGACTTATCACAGTACTACAGCAAATATGATACCAAAAAGGCAATCGGTTATTTGTATCAAGTGTTAGAATTTTCGAAAGAATCTCTAGACACTCTTGGTATTATCAAATCTGAATTTCGAATTGGTTATGTATTTCAGATGAACCCTTCTGTTGCCAAACAATCGATTGATAGTGCAAAAACTCATTATTTCAACGCACTTATATTACTTGATGAAAATGAGAATTTAGATCTTAGATTTAAGACTTATTTACAACTTGGGAAGTTATATCAAGATAAAAATTTACAAACTTCTCAAGTATATTATGAAAAAGCACTCAAAATTGCTGAAGATGTAGATTATGATTATGAATTACTATTATTACTCTCGCAAAGAATTGCTTATTTGAATTTAAAACTCAATAGATATCAAAAAGTTATATTTCATAGTTTAAGAGTAATTGAGATTTATAATTTACTAAATAGGGAGAAAGAGAAAATTTCTTACCTCAACTATATTGGTAATTCATACTTTCAAATGGGTAAGTATGAAAAAGCACTAAGTTATTTCTTTCAAGAATTAGAACTAAGAAGAAAGTATGATGTAAACCCATTGAATGATGATTTTCTAGATCAACTAGCTAAAGTTTATACAGCGATGGGTCAATATGACAAAGCTCTCGATTATCATCAAAGAGCATTGAGTTTATTCGAAAATCAGAAGAATATGGATAAACAGACTAAGAAATCAATTATTGCACAGTATTATTTAAAAATTGGTTTAGTCTATTATATGAAAAGTAACTATAATAGATCTTTAGATTACTATAAACAAGCTTTAGATTTAATAGGAAATGCTAAAGATGAAGCTAGTCTAAAAGGTAAATCAATAATCTATAATAATATGGCTTTGAATTACAAATCTTTAGGGTCTGTTGAGAAAGCTTTGGATATAATTAGAAAAAGTGAAGAAATTATTAATACTATTGGTTTAGATAATTATGAATTTTATACACTTACTTCTTTCTCTGAAATATATTCCAAATTAAACAAATTCGAAGAAGCTGAAAAATATTTATTAAAAGCTATAGAAATTGCAAGAAAAGAAGAAAATTCAAATGATGAAAAAAATTCCATTTATTTATTATATGAGTTATATAAGAAATTCAATAGGTTCGAATCGGCTCTAAATACATATCAAAATTACAAAAATATGTCAGATTCACTTATTAACTTAGAAATGACTGATAAATTAGTTGAATTTCAAACAGTATATGAAATGGAAAAAAGAAATCAAGAGAATGAAGCATTAAAGACAGCAAATAGACTACAAAGAGAAAAAGCTGAATTGGAGAGACAATCATTTATTTTAACTTCATTGTTCTCTTTGTTAGTAATAGTAGTACTTATGGTTCTGTTTTATTTCAGAAAAAGAGCAACAAATGTGTTAGTAGTGAGTAATATTACAATTGAAGGGCAAAATGCTAGACTCCTTGAATTGAACGAAAATCTCCGAAAAAGTGAATCTACACTAAGGCATTCCAATACAACGAAAGATAAGTTTATATCAATTATAGCTCATGATCTAAAGAACCCAATGCATTCTATTGGTTTTAGTGCCGACCTTATGATTAATTATTATGATAATCTAAATGATGAGAAAAAGAAAGATCATCTAAAAGGTATATATAAGACTTCAAATCATGCTTATGACTTACTTGAGAATTTACTTCATTGGGCTATGGCGCAAAGTAAATCAATGCATTACGAACCTTACGACATAAATGTAGGTGAGATAATAAAAGATGTTGTAGATTTAAGTTATAGTTCAGCTGAAAACAAAAACATAAGTATTATTAATCATATAAATACTCCTCATAAAGTTTATGCTGATAGAAATATGATTGAAACAGTTGTTAGAAATTTATTATCCAATTCTATTAAATTTAGTAATGAAAATGGTACAATTGAATTATCTTTCTATACAGTTAATGAATATGCAATAATAGAGATAAAAGATAATGGTGTAGGAATACCAGAGCATTCTTTAGAGAAGCTCTTTAAAATTGAGGAACAGATTTCTACACCAGGTACTATGAAAGAATCTGGTACAGGGCTAGGATTATTGCTCTGTAAAGAATTTGTAAACATAAATAGAGGAGATATTTGGGTTGAAAGTATTTATGGTCAAGGAGCAACATTCAAATTCACTATACCTATGAATAAAAATGCTAAGTTCGTTAGTAAAGAAGAAATACAACAAACATTAAAGGGTTTAATCAATTGAAAGCAAGAAAATTTCCTCATTCGTTGTTGTTAGTATCAATCGTTTTAGTTTTGTTAGTAGTACTTACATGGGTAATTCCTGCAGGTAAATACGATACTGAAATTATAAATGTTGGTGGAATCACTAAAACGGTAGTAATACCTGATTCTTATAGAGAAGTTGAATCAAATTATCAGGGACTTGAACTTTTTTTAGCTCCTCTCGAAGGTTTCGTATCAGCTGCAGATATTATTGCTTTTGTTTTTCTGGTTGGAGGTGCATTTTCTATTATTAATAGAACAGGTGCTATAAATGCTGGGCTTTATAAAGTTATAGAGATGACTAAAAGAACGGAGGCTCTAAGGCACTTTGTTATTCCATTATTAATGCTTCTTTTTTCAATTGGTGGTGCTACATTTGGAATGGCTGAAGAGGTTTTAGTTTTTTTAATGGTAACTATACCTTTGGCAATAGCTCTTGGTTACGATTCCATTGTCGGTATCGCAATTCCTTTTATAGGTGCAGGGGTTGGTTTTGCTGGTGCATTTATGAATCCATTTACCGTTGGTATAGCTCAAGGAATTGCTGGAATTGATCCACTTTTTAGTGGAATGATTTATAGACTAATAGTATGGTTTCTAATGACTGTTATTGCAATTGTGTTTGTGTATAGATATGCTGAAAAGGTAAGAAAAGATCCTAAAAAATCAGTAATTGGAAAGATAGATTATGGTGATAGATTAAAAGGTTTATCTTATGACGAAATGATTTTTAATACCAAAAGAAAAATAATAATTATTGGGTTAGTGATTTCATTAGGTATATTAATATATGGGGTTACTGTCTTTAGTTGGTATATTGCCGAAATTAGCGGACTATTTATAGGTCTAGGATTATTCTCAGCTATTATATATAGACTTAACCCTGATGAAATCATCAATTCATTTATAGATGGTGCTAAAGATATGATTGTTCCCGCTGTACTTATTGGATTGGCAAAAGGTGCATTAATAATTGCAGATAATGGGATGATTATTGACACATTGTTATATAATATTGCTAATGTAGCTGAAGGATTGCCCAATGTAATTAGTGTAGAGATTATGTTTTTAATTCAAAGTGCCTTGAACTTTATAGTACCATCCGGTTCTGGTCAAGCTGCTTTAACAATGCCTATTTTAGCTCCATTATCAGATGTTTTAGGTATATCAAGACAAACATCTGTACTTGCATATCAATTCGGAGATGGTATAACTAATTTTATTATACCGACTTCAGGTGTTACGATGGGAATTCTAGAAATAGCGAAAGTACCATATAACACTTGGTTAAAATGGATACTTCCGCTGATGATAATTTTATTTCTATTTGCATTTATTATGCTTGCAATAGCTACTTCATTTGATGTATGGTCTTTATAACTAAAGACAATTTATTTTAACTTTGGAACTCTACCTGGTAACCATGGGGAGTTTTTACTTTGTAAATCAGTTGTAATCTTTTGAATTGAATTATCAACTTTTATCATCTCTGATTCAATAATTCTAAATTCATCTTTGATTAGATTTATTGTTTCTAATTGAGTTCTAGTTGGAGCAGAACTGGAGTACCAAAAACTATAAAGAAGATTACCTAGTCTATCGTTTAATCCAGGTACAAATGCACTAGCCCTCTTTTGTAAAGTCGAATTTCCATTTAGAGCTTTTTTGATTTCATAAATATTGTTTTCGATATCTTTAATTTCTTTCAAATTATTTAGATCAGAATTAGTATAATTAATGATTGTATTTTGCAATATATTTAAGTGTGAAGTCGCTTCATCTAGATATTTATCTGCTCCTATAAGGACTCTTCTAATTTCAAAAGCATTTTTCTGCATCTCAATTAAATCGTTATTGTTATTTGCTGGGAGTGAACGGTTATCAAGTGTTTTAGTAGTAAATTTAACAGGAGTAACTAATTCAGTTATCTCACCATCATGAACCTTATGTAATTCAACAGTATAGTCACCTGGTAAAACTGGCATACCTGAATATTTTTCTGAAATACTATTCGTACTAAGTGGTGCAGTGTCAGCATATCTTAAATCCCAAGTTAATCGGTTTATTCCTTTAGACATAGATTTTTTTATTCTTCTAACTACATTACCATTCATATCTTTGAAAGTAAACAATAAGTAAGGTGATTTCTCAATATCTTCTTTTTCCAATTGTTCAAATGTTGGATATTTATAATTCTCTTTTTTATCCTTATCTTCTTTTAATCTTTTAGATTTAAGTGTTTCATGACTTTCTTTCAAATAGTATGTAATAGTAGCTCCAAAATCAGGGTTATCAGCTCTATAATAGGTCTTACCTAGACTATTTCTGCCTTTTGAACGGTCTTCTATATACATTAACGCATCTTTTATTTTGAAGATGTGAGCTTCCTTTTGAAGTACTTCTTGATTGACTTCCCTAATTGGTGCATAATTATCTAAAATATAAAATCCTCTTCCAAAACTAGCTAAAGCTAAATCATTTTCTCTTCTTTGAACGTCGATTTCTCTTATACTAATAGTCGGTAATCCATTTGAAAATTTTACCCAATTCTTACCATTATCTTTTGTAAAGTAAACTCCAAATTCAGTACCTATAAATAATAAATCTTTGTCTAAGTGATCTTGAACAATTGAATGAACGGGCAAATTTTCAGGTAGATTTCCAGATATACTTAACCAAGTATTCCCCATATCTTTACTCATAATAATATAAGGCTTGAAATCACCATTTTTTCTATTATCAAAAGTGGCGTAAACTACATTTTCGTTATGTAGTGATGCAGTTATATCAGATACGTAAGTTGTTTCTGGTATAGAAGTAAATGAAGATATTTTATTCCAACTTTTTCCATCATCTTTTGATACTTGGATTAAACCATCATCCGTACCCACATAAATTAATCCTTTTTCTAATGGTGATTCATCTAATGAAACTATATTGCCATATACTGAAGTTGATTGATTCTTAGCTACAGCTTCAGGTGGCCAAACTTTACCCATTACTTTGAGTTCATTTCTATCTATTTTTCTCGTTAAATCATCACTTATTTTAGACCAAGAATCACCTCTGTTAGTAGATTTGAATAGCTTGTTAGCAGCGAAATAGAGGGTCTTATGATCATGAGGACTTATAATTACAGGTGAATTCCAATTCCATTTTAATATCTCGTCTTTTTCTGGTTGAGGTTGAATACCAGTGAATTCACCACTCTTTTTATCGTATCTTACTAAGAAGCCATACTGTGGTTGAGAGTAAACAATATTAGGATCTTTGGGGTCAACCACTGTCTTAAACCCATCTCCACCGATTGTAAAAATCCAATCTTCATTTTTAATTCCATTGTCTGATATTGTTCTTGAAGGACCACCAAGTGTGTTATTATCTTGAGTTCCACCATATACATTGTAAAATGGATAATCATTATCAACCGTTACTCTATAGAATTGAGTAATCGGCAAGTTTTCAAAAAATCTCCAGCTATCAGCCCCATCATATGTTTCGTATAAACCACCATCACAACCAATTAATATATTATCAGGATTTTTGGGGTTTATCCATATTGCATGGTCATCTACATGTTTTTCACTCAGAGGTAGAGTATTAAACGTCTTTCCACCATCAAGTGTTACTTGAGTATATGTACTGAGCGAATAAACTATATTCTTATTAAGTGGATGAGTGACAATAACTTGATAATACTGTGGACTTCCTGAAACATGATCACTTTGTTTTGACCATGAAGCACCTCTGTCAGTGGATTTGAAAAATCCACCATTATTTTCACTTGCTTCTATTATTGCATATATAAAATCTGGTTCAACGTTAGATATAGCTAAACCAATTCTACCAATATCACCTGACGGTAAACCTTTTGTCAATTTATTCCAGTTTTTACCTCCATCCACAGTCTTATAAATGGCACCCTCTGGACCACCATTTATTAATGTCCATACATGTCTTCTTCTTTGATAAGCTGAAGCATATAGTACTTTAGAATCTCTAGGGTCCATAATTATATCAGACACACCAGTGTTTTCAGATATTTCTAATGATTTTTCCCAAGTTTTTCCTCCATCTGTTGTTTTATAGAGCCCTCTATCTCCACCAGCTCTCCAAAGAGGTCCTTGAGCTGCAACCCATACAATATCAGAGTTGTTAGGGTCTATTATTATTTTACCTATGTGTTCTGAGCTTTTTAAACCTACATTCTTCCATGATTTACCACCGTCTTCAGATTTATAAACTCCATCACCATACGAAACACTTCTTTGAGAATTTTTCTCACCTGAACCTACCCAAATTACATTCGAATTATTAGGGTCTATAGAAATACAACCAATTGAATAAGAATTTTCATTATCAAATATTGGAGTAAATGTAGTACCATGATTTGTTGTTTTCCAAACACCCCCAGAAGCAACTGCAACATAAAATTCATCATAATTGTTTGGATTAATAGCTAAATCAATTATTCTTCCTGATGCTATAGCAGGGCCTATTGATCTAAATTTCAAACCTGAATATGTAGAAGAGTTGTTTATATCTTCAGCTTTTTCTTTTTCGGCTGAAATTAAAATGACATGAAAATTTACAAATGTTAATAAAAAAATGGAAAATAATAGTCTTTTCATTTAGTATTCCTTTGGTATTTGATAATTACTTTAATATTTTGAAACAAAAATAACATTAAAAAAAGTTAAACAAAAATGTAACGTTTTTTTGTTTCATTGTTTATTATAAGAAAAAGAGGGTTATTTGTATAAACTTTTACTCATTTTATTAACTCCATTATTATTAATTTCATCGGAAAATGACAAACCTTTTAGGTTAGGAATTTTATTAGGTGGTAATTATGTTCAGAATGAAACAATGCTGCCTATTGTAAGTGGTGATACTTGTTGTGGAGAGTTCAATGACGGTACTTCGACCGGTTTTTACACAGGTCTTTCATTAAATTATGAGTTTTTACCTAATTTCGTATCTGCTGATGTTAGATTTTTATTTGATTCTCGACCTGCAAGTTTGACAGCAAAAACTAATGATTACGAAGTATTTAACTCTATTAGTCAGAATTATGAAAAGGCGACAATTCAAAATGATTTGGATGCAACCTTAAATTATTTTGTATTTGATATGGGGTTTAAGGTTAGACCAATTACTACAATACCTATTGCACTTAGAATAGGATATGATTTATCTGATGCATCTATAACAAAAAAATATGTCCAAACTAGAAATATTATAGAACCTTCAGGAATTCTAATTAATGGTAAACAAATTGAAACTGTTGCTGAGGACGACTTCAATAACTTATCAGTTTCGCAAGGGTTAACTGGTTCTTTAATCGGTGATATTAATTTGTCAGAAACCATTCTATTATCACCCGAATTAAGCTATAGATATCCAATAAACTCTTCAATGGATAATATTGATTGGTTTACATCTCTATTTAGAGTAGGTGCTACTATATCAGTTAGATTAGATTCTCCAATAGAAGATAAATTATTTGAAGATAAAATTGAATCAATAAAACCAATTGAAGAAATTCCTATTTTGACTCAAAAAGCTGAAGAAAATTTAGAAATAAACACTATTAATAATATTGGAATAGAAGATTTAAAAATTACACAAACAATAGTTACTCAAACATACCCAATTTTACCATATATTTTCTTTGATAGTAGTTCAAGTAAATTACCTAATAAATATTATTATAAAGGTGATACCAAAAATTTCTCTGAACAGGAACTGGAAAAAAATTCATTAAGAATATATGAACGATTATTAGATATAATAGGTAATAGACTTAAGAACTCAGAAAATGGACTAACTATTAAGGGATATACTGATGGTAAAGAGAAAATAACACTAAACGAGAGGAGAACTCTTGCATATAGTAGAGCTAATACGGTTAAAGAATATTTAATTAGCAAATGGGGAATTAACCCTCAAAAATTATTAATTGAAGTAGAAGATATTCCAAATCAACCTACTAGTTCAAGTTATTTAGAAGGTTTAGCTGAGAACAGAAGAGTAGAACTATTACCAGATGATATTACATTACTTCAACCCATAGTCCATTCTCAATTTATGGAGTATGCAACTAACAAAAATAAACTAAAAGTAAATTTAGATACGAAATCTGAAAGTATAAAGGATTATACAATTATACTAAAAGATAATAATAGACAAATTTTAACAGAGTCAAATCAAACAGCTATTACAAATGAATATACTATAAACTTGAATAATGATTTAACAAGCAGAATAGCAGAATCTGAAATTGAAAATCTTGAATTTGAATTGATGGTCACTAGAAATGATGGCAGGATTGATACGAAAAAAGTCCCTTTTATTGTGAAAAAAGAAAATAATGATTTCGAATTAGGAAGGTTAAACTTGATTGTGTTTGATTTTGATAAATCATTAATAAGTGAAGCAAATAGGAATATGATTGATAAATTTATTGTGAATAATATTTCTAAAGATTCACAAATTGATATTATAGGGTCTACTGATTTTCTAGGTGAGAGATTATATAATAAAGACCTTTCTCAGAAACGAGCTGATAATGTAGCAGAGTATATTAATACTTTATTGCCAGAAATTAAATTTAATAGAGTTATAGGTATAGGTTCTGAGAATCCAAAGTTTGATAATTCTAGTCCAGAAGGTAGGTTTTATTGCAGAACAGTACTTATTGAAGTTAAAACACCCATAAAAATAAACTAAGGAGGTTAAAATGACAAAAATTCAAAGTAGATCAAAAGCTTCACTTATAATGCAGGCAGTTAGACCATTTTCATTTTCGGCATCAGTAATTCCGGTGTTAGTAGGGGCTATGTTTGCGTTAGCATATTATGAAGGAGAAATTCTTTGGTACTTATTTCCAGTTGTTATTATTGCGAGTATATTATTACATGCAGGTACCAATTTAGTTAGCGAATATTATGACTTAGAAAAAGGAGTAGATAGAAAAGATACATTTGGTTCGAGTAAAGTATTGGTTGAGGATTTATTACCTCCCAAAACAGTATTAAAGGCTGGTTATATTTCTTTTATTCTCGGATTTATTTTAGGAATGATATTAGTTTTTGTTCATGGTTTGCCTATTTTATATTTAGGTCTAATAGGTATAGCTGGCGGTATATTTTATACAGGAAAGCCTATAGGATATAAATATGTAGCACTTGGTGATGTACTTGTTTTCTTTTTAATGGGACCACTTATGGTTGTTGGATCATTTTTCTCATTGACTGGCGTTTTTGATATGGATGTTGCTATAGTTTCTTTACCAATAGGATTTTTAGTTACTGCAATACTGAATGCAAATAATATAAGAGATATTAAACATGATTCTGAAGCACAGGTAAAAACTTTGGCAACAATATTAGGCATAAATGCAGCTAAAAAGGAATACTATATATTAGTATTTGGAGCTTATTTGAGTGTTGTTATTATGGTTTTAACGGGTTTACTTGATTACTGGACACTGCTTATTATAATTTCATTACCAGTAGCTTTAAAAAATATAAAAGATATATCAATTGCAGAGGTAAATAATCCTGAAGCAATAGCTATGATGGATATTAGAACTGCACAATTACACATGCAGTTTGGTTTATTACTTACTATAGGGTTAGTATTAACAGCGATTTTAAACTGATATAAAAGAGACAGTTATGAAAAAGATTAAACTAAAAGAGTCGGAAGATAAAACTTTATATAATTCAGAATTATATAATAAAAATCAATTAAGAAATGTGACTCTTTCATTGGAAGAAGAAGAAGGAAATCTAACTGATGAGAAAGCTAAGCATTTACTTAGACGAATTACTTTTGGTCCTACACCTGTTGAAGTAGATATTATAAAGGATAGGCCTATATCTGAAGTAGTTGATGAACTTTTGGGTGACGGATTAGATTATCTACCTATAAATGAAGGTAGACTACCTTCCAGTGGTCAATTGACTTGGGTAAATACAGTAGAAGAAGACCCTTCTAAAGTACATGTAACTATCAGAGGAACAATAGAAGGGACTCACAAAGCCAGATATGCAGAGTTTGTAGATTGGTGGATTAGTCATATGTCTAATGATATAATAAATGTAAAGAATAGTATAGTTAGTGAAAGATTAACTTTTTTCTGGCATACACACTGGTGTATTGAATTCACTTATGATACTCAAGGTTATATTCCACCTCCATTGATATATAGAAGTAATCAAACTATTAGGAAGTACAGACTAGGGAATTTTAAAAAATTTGTAGAAGAAATGACTTTAGATGGCGCATATTTACTTTATCAAAGTTTGAATCTTAGTTCCGGTAAGAATCCGAATGAAAACTACGCTAGAGAGTTGATGGAGTTATTTACTATGGGAATTGGTAATTACAGTGAAGGTGATATACGTGAAGCAGCTAGAGCTTTGACGGGGTGGAGAGTTTCAGCGCATAGACAAGATCCTAAACCATTCGAATTTTTTGACACATATTTTTCTGCAAAAGACCATGATCTAGATTCTAAACAGATTATGGGTGAGACTATTCCAGCTAGGGCAGAAGAAGATAATACTATGGATAAAGTTCGTGACGGCGAAGTTAAAGGTCTGATTGAGATTCTATTCAGGAGAAGACCTGAACCAATTGCACGCTTTATATGTACAAAGATATATAGTCATTTCGTTTATAGTAGTCCATCCAAATACGATCAATTATTCATAAATGAATTAGCAACTGAATTTATAGCGAATAATTTTGAGTTATTACCTGTGTTTCGTAAGTTATTCAAAAGTAAGCACTTCTACGAGAAAGCTAACATTGGTGTTCAAATCAAACAACCAGTAGAATTGATTGTCAATTTAGAAAAGCTATTAAAAGTAAAATATGTCAACTCCACTGCAGCTTTAGATGATTTAGAACAAGAGATATATGACCCTCCAAATGTTAGCGGTTGGAGCGGATATAGAAGTTGGATTTCAACTAAAACTTATCCTCGTAGAGTAAATCATTTGAAAAACCTAATTAGTAATAAAACTAATACTGCTTGGTTAGATTTCTTATCTGAGTTCCCAAGTCCATCAAACTTTGAAATTGTATTCAAAGAATTAATTGAATATACTTTACCAAAATCAGTGTCTCCAGAAAGAATTACTGTATTAAAAAATAGAATAGAAAGTATATCAAAAGTAGATACAAACAATTGGACTCAAGATTATAACAGTGGTAGTGAAGACATAGGTAAATTTTTAAACACATTCTTTCAAGAACTTATCAGAGTTCCTGATATACATTTAGCATAAGGTGATGAAATGAAAAGAAGAGATTTTATAGCAACTACATTAGCAACAGGTTCAGCTCTTAGTTTACATCCTTATATAGCTAAGACAAATCCTATCAGAAGTAATAGAGTACAAACGGCTGATAACTTTCTTGAAGATGACAGTATAATGATTCTTATTGATTTATTTGGTGGTAATGATGGATTGAATACTGTAATTCCTCTACAACAAGATGAATATTATAACCTAAGACCTAACATTGCACTAAAAGAAGAAGATGCAATTCGATTTCAGAGTAGTGATTTATATTTACATCCGGCTCTTGTTACAAATGTCGAAAACGATGGATTTCTTGGATTATTACAAAATAGAAATCTTGCAATAATTGAAAGAGTTGGATATGAAAATTATACTATGTCACATTTCAGATCATCTGACATATGGTCTAGTGGGATTGTTAATACTGACCCAAGTATAAAACTATTAGATGGTTGGCTTGGTAGATATTTTGCTTCTAAATTAGATAATTATCCTTTTGAGATTCCCGAACATCCACTTGGAATTTCAATAGGTGGAGAAGTACCTCTAGAATTTAGGAGTGAGAAAGGTCATATGGGTATAGCTCTAACAGACCCTAATAGCTTTTATAACCTTGGTAAAGGATTAACTCCTTTTGAAAATAAATTTCAAGGTGATACTAACTTCGAGAATGAATTTAATTTTATTCATACTATTGCAGAACAATCAGAAATTTACTCTCAAGAAGTGAAATTAGCCTATGATAAAGGTATCAACGCAGTAAATTATCCTACCACAGGATTAGCTGCTAAGATGGGTTTAATATCTAAACTTATATCAGGAGGCTTGAAAACTAAAGTATATCATTTAAGATTAAGTAGTTTCGACTCTCATGTTCAGCAAATGAATGAGCCATTGGCTGGACAACACCCAATATTGCTAAATCAATTAGCTTCAGCAATTTCATTATTTATGAAAGATGCTACTATCCAAGGGTTCTCAAAAAGAGTAGCAGGTCTAACAACATCTGAATTTGGTCGTAGGGCTTATGACAATGGAAGTAGGGGGTCTGATCATGGATCAAGTAATGTTATGTTTATGTTTGCTCATGATGATAGTATAAACTTTGGACGTGCTGGAGAGCCACCTAATCTTTCTGATTTAGATAATAATGGTAACCCCAGATTCCAATTCGATTTTAGGAGACTTTATACTGATTTCTTAGAAACTTGGTTTGGAGCTACAGAATTAGATACAGAAGAAATATTCGGAGAACCAATTTTACCTATGGGTATTTTGAAACCGAGAGTTAAAGCGGGAGTTAAAGACTACGTTTTTACAAATGGTCGACCAGGTTTAGAATTGTATCCGAATCCAGTTTATCAGTCAGGTGTATGTAATATTAGATTCGATTTGAAACAATCTGTCATGGGTGATATAAAAGTATATGCTACTGATGGTAGAGTTGTAAAACACATTTATAATGGAATGTTATATAATGGATCTAATAAATTCGAATTTAGTGGTTTAAGAACTGGACATTATATGGTAACATTAACAATTGAGAATAAAAGGTATAGTGCACCTTTGAATATATTGAAATGATAAAAAAAACTCACATATTAGCTGTAATTATAATATTTGCATTACCTTACATGTTAAGCTCTCAAGCGTGTAATCAGTGGCCATTAACTAGATGTATAGGAAATGGTCTTGATTTTGTAAATAATAGAGGGCAATCTGCACATTTTATGAATTTAAAGCATAATGCTACATTAAATGGTCTTAGTGATGCTATGACAATTGAGATGTGGATAAAACCTGATTTAGAATTAGGAAAGAGAAATTATTTTGCAGGTAAATGGGGGCCAACAGTCGATAAATCAGATGTATGGCAACTATATTATGATC
The DNA here is from genome assembly GCA_041595255.1 of Chlorobiota bacterium. GTDB lineage: Bacteria > Bacteroidota > Ignavibacteria > Kapaibacteriales > UBA2268 > PGYR01. The sequence goes on along the minus strand of JBFHKR010000009.1, from coordinate 12,435 downwards.
CAAGTAATAGAATAGTATTTGAAATAAATCACCCAACTTCTGAATTAAAAGAAGTTGATAATACCATTGCACAATCAAACCCAATAACTATTAACAATGAATGGCATCATTTAGCAGCAGTATTTGATGGTTCACAAAATAAGGCATTAATTTACTTAGACGGAGAGCTAATTGCTGAAGCCACTAATACAAGTTATCCAATTTCAACCTTAAAGAAAAATAGTAACGACACTCAATTTGGTAGAGCAAATGAACTAACTAACAACAATAACTATAGAACATTTCGTGGAGTGATGGACGAAATAAAAATATGGAATAGAGCTCTACCAATGTCAGAGATAATCTGCGAGAAAGACAAGAGAAGAAACGGAAATGAACCTGGGTTAATAGCATATTTTAGATGTAATGAAGATCCTGGAAATTATTCTCCTTGTGATGTAACTACTAATAATAACGCTAACCTTCTCTCTGGTTTAACTTTTACTCAAAGTAAAAATGATAGGCCTGAATATAGACCATTTGTAGTAACAGATCCTGTACAAGTAGATACTATTAGATGTACTACCAGAAAGAAATATTCAATAACAGTAACTGATACTTCACTGTGTGGTTCAAGAGCATATATTTGGATTACTCCAGAATTTAGACCTTACTTCGATTATTCAGGTAGTTACCTAACTCTACCGCCTAATACACCTATTACATTTGAATTTTATGTAGATAGTGACTTTATAGGAACTATTAAACCACAAATAAGATTGATAAGAGATGATGTTTGCGGGTTTGATTTACTTGCTGGTAATAAGAGACAATGGACAATAACTAGGGAAACAGAATTAAAATATAATGCAGATACTCTTGGTTTTGGAATATTAAAAGCATTCTGTATAGAAGAGCCATACAAAGATATCAATTTAAAAGTTACTAATAATACTGCTAACTTTGGTACTCAAAAACCTGTAACAATTACTGGTTACAATGTCAATTTGCCTCAATACTATTCGATAGTCTCTCCTACATTACCAGTAACTCTCTCTCCAGGGCAAAGTACTAATTTAGTCATTAGATTTAGATCTGGGAGTGTAGCAAATATATTTTATGATACATTAAGAATACAATCAACTGATCAGTGTGCTGGTGCCGGAATTATACCATTAACTGGAGCTGTAGAAAATATAATAAGCTTAACTAAGTTTGGTACAAAAGATGAACAACTGGACTCTATAGATTTTGGAACTATTTGTAAGGATTTCCCTTCTGACGAAACTTTGTTTTATTGGGAAAATTTATCTAGCCAGAATATTATTATAACTGATGTTGAAGTACCTACACATTTCGAATTTGTACGTTTTATTAAATCTCAACCTCAAACATTGGAACCTGAGAAAAGCTATCAAGTAAAACTAATTAGGTTCTTACCTAAAGTTGCAGGTAATTTTATAGATACAGTGTTTATTGTAGTAAAAGCTGGTGGCTGTACGCTCAGAAAACCAATAATTGTAAAAGGAAAATCAATTCATCCAGATTTAACTTTCACAGTTGATACTGTTGACTATGGTAATGTTTTTGTGGGACAAGAATTAGAAAGAAATATAAAAATAAGAAATAATGGACTTGATGAATTTACAGTTAGCTTTAGTATTAGTAGGGGAGAAGCTTACTATTTTCCAGGTGGTAGATTTGCAACCATTCCGCCAAATGAAGAAAGAGATGTAAGGGTTAGATTCAGACCAATAACGGATTCATTATACTATGATAAACTATGTTTCCAAGAAACTCCCGCGACTGGTTGCTACGCGTCGGGATGTATTACATTAAAAGGTAGAGGTATAATTGACAAGTTCAGATTTAATCCTGAAGTCATGAAGATTGAAAATGTTATTGCTTGCCAAGATTCAGTAAATGAAGTTTATATAGTTAATGAGTCTCCAGTCAATTTGAATCTAAAGAACTTCTATTTAAATGATCCGTCAAAAAGATTTGAAATTATTGAACCAGTTGGTGATACTAACAGTTTGAAATCATTTACAACCAACTTAGCTAATGGAGATAGTATAAAATTTAAGTTTAGATACACTCCTAACGATCTAACAAATGATAGAGCTGACAAAGCTTTTCTCGAATTTTCAGATCAAGACAATCAAGATTGGTTCGCTTTTTTACAAGCAAGCTCTACTCTTCCAAAATTGTTTATGCAGGATAATAATGCATTTGGTACTGTAGAAGTAGGTGAAAGACCAACTCAAAAGATAGTTTTAGAAAATATTTCCTCAATCCCTGTTCATTTAGATAGTCTAAGTATTGGTGCAAATTTTAATATTTTATATCCGAATACAATAGTTAATAGGACGTTAGAACCGAGGGATACTATACAAATAATTGTAGAGTTTGTTCCTACTGCAGCGATTAATTATACAACAAAATTAACTTCATATAGTAGTGAACCATGTTTAGTCCAAAATGAAGTTTCCTTCTCTGGTAAAGGGAAAATAATTCCTATTGAAATAGTTTCAACTTTAGTTACATTTGGTTTTGTAAAATCATGTGATTGTGAAACATCAGAATTAACATTAGCTAATAACTCTCGTGTAAATGATGCAGTTATTGATAATATTTGGATAGATGGTATAGGAATAGTGGGTCCAGCTTATCCTGAGTATTTCACTTGGTCTTCAGATATTGCTCCAAATGGTAATGATGTTCCATATAGTATCCCTCCATTAACAAAAGATACTATAAGAGTTACATATTGTCCAAGTTCACCATCAATAAGAGATAGTCTGAATCATTCTGCACTGATGCATATTGATGCTCATGGTATGAGTCCTGATGGACTAACTGAGGTTTGGAGATTACAAAAACCTTATGATAGATTTTTAGCAGGTCGTCAAACTTTAATCTATGAACCTGAACCATTGTTTTCGCAGTTTCCTCCTACCCTTGTGGCTACTACTTCACCTGTTCCTCAGTTTATTAGGATAACTATACCAGAAATTGATTATAATCCTGATAGAGAAACAATAGTTATAGACTCGATTACCTTTGAACCTGACGATAATGTTTTCTTTGCTCAAGATACTTTGACTAAGACAGATAAAAATATAGTTTATTCTGCAAACCAAGATACATTAATAATTCAAGTAGATTTTAAACCTAGAATTTCTAGAGATTATATTGGCAAAATGAAAATTCATTTTGCAGAACCTTGTAATGGGATAGATACTACAGTAGTTGTAGCAGGTACAGGACTTGCTTTCCCAGCACCAATGCCATTCGAGTTTACACCAAATGATTTAATACAAAGTTATGAAGTAATAAGTTGCGATACACTATTGCTACCTGTATATGCATTTCAGTTGATGAATTTTGATATTATTGATATTGATTGTCAAATATTCTATGATACCACACTTTTCGAATATATAGGCAATGAAAGTTCTTACTTAGGGAACACTTATCCTGATACTTCTATATGTGCAAGATATAATGCTAAGTTGAGTATGAATAAAACAGATAGTTCTTCCGTATTTGTGAGCATGGATAATTTTTGTTCGATTGATTCATTAACTCCTTTATTCATAGCAAAATTTACTCCAAAAGTTAATCAAACAATCTCTACTACATTTACATTAGATAGCTTTAGTTTCAATTCTAAAGGTATTATCCCTTATAGATTAATTCCTAATGGACCGAAGATTGATGTAACAATTTTAAAATCAGAAGTAAGTATATTGAACAATATTGATTACGATACAGTCTATGTTCTAGATTGCAAATTAGATACTTTTATTGTCCAAAATACTGGTGATGTACCTTTTCAATTATCTCAGATAGTTAATCTTCCGCCTGATGTTAATATAGTAAGCATTAATCCACCTTTGACTGATACATTATTCCCTTCTGCTCTTGCTGAAGTAATATTAGAATTTTGTCCAAAACAAATTGGTGATTATTACTCTATGTCAAATTCAGAAATATTTGATCCATGTTACATGGTTGATAGCAATATAATAATGGGGTATGGGTTTGCACCTCCATTTGAGCTACTAGCTGATGTGAGTTCTAATTTTTCAATTATAGACACAGTGTATGGAAGTATTGGTGATACAGTGCTAATACCAATATACATTGATAAAGATATAATGGCTAACTACAAAGGGATAGATCATTGGATGATAGATATGCATTTTGATATGAATATAACATATGACCCATATTCACTAAAATACCTTGAAGCATATTCAATAATTCCAACTTCACCTGCAACTTCTAATCTAGTTAATCATGGTAATCTTGAACTAAAATTCATTGATGTAGATACACTTAGGGCATCTCAAATAGCAGAATTAAAAATGTTGGTAACAATTCCAATTGACACTACAACACTATTTGACATTACAATTAATAATTTTGGTTCGGATTATATCTATTTTCTTGATATATATAATTCGATTCAGAATAATCTATTTAATACTGGAAAATCGTGTAGAATTTCTCATATAGTTAGAAGAGAATCAGATGTTTTAAAACAAAATTTTCCAAATCCATGGTCAAATGAATCAACTATATCATTGAATTTAGAATCCGTTTCAAATCCGACATTAAAGCTTTATGATGCGACAGGAAAACTAGTTAGATTACTATTAGATGGTAAAAAGTCATTTGAAACTGGGAACTATGATATTCTTATATATTCAAATGACTTAGTACCAGGTATATATTATTATACTTTGGAAACGGAGAATATTAAGCAAACTAAACAAATGGTTATAGTTAAATAAATTATAATTCTTTTATAATATTTTTAAGTAATAACCAACATTTCTCAACTGAATCAATTTCAATTTTTTCAGACGGAGTATGTACATCTTTCAATGTAGGACCAAAAGAAAGCATTTCCATTTTAGGGTATTTTTGACCTATTAGACCACACTCTAAACCGGCATGAATTAGTTCTATTACTGGCTCGTCACTAAATGTTTCTTTATAGATTCGTACAGCTTTATCTACTAATTCAGAATTTTTTTTAGGTTCCCAAGCAGGGTATCCTGATGTCCTTGACACATTAAACCCACCTAGTTCGAATATAGAATTAATAACTCCAGCAATCCAGAATTTTTCTGTTTCTATTATACTTCTTTGACTAGTGAGTATTTCTATTCTGTTTTCATAAGTTTTAACTCTTGCTAAATTTGTTGAAGTCTGTACAAGTGTAGGTAATTCAGGAGTATATCTTTGAGCACCATGGGGTAATGCATTAATCACATTTAACAAATCATCTTGAGTTCCTACGGACATCATTTTTTCTATAAAATCTACATTATTCAAAGTTAATTCTATATTAGGTTCTTTGAATAACCACTCATTTTTCATTATGCTCTGATGAGAAGCCACCATTGCTTCTAATTTTAAAATTTGATCTTTGGGAAGAGAAAATTTTATATAAGCTTCTCTAGGTATTGCATTGTGTTTATCACCACTATCAAATGAATGTAATCTTATATTGAACCTATCTTTCAGGTGCATAACAAAGCGAACTAAAATTTTTGCTGCATTACCTCTTTCGTCATCAATCTCTATTCCAGAGTGACCACCAAGTAGACCTTTTAATGATAATTCAAAAGTCCTATATTGTTTAGGAGTTTCCTCCAAAACAAGATCTAAAGTTCCTAATGTATTAAGTCCACCAGCACAACCTATTGTGAAATGTCCAAAATCCTCTGTGTCAAGATTAATTAGAATTTCCGAATCTAAAAGCTCAGTACCTAGCTCTATTGCACCAGTCAAACCTGTTTCTTCATCTAAAGTACATAATAATTCAAATTTAGGATGTTCTAAATCTTTTGATGTTAATACAGCCAAACCCATAGCTAATCCAAGACCATTATCAGCTCCTAAAGTAGTACCTTTTGCTTTTACCCATCCATCTTCTATATAAGTTTGTATTGCATCATTATCAAAATCAAATTCGACGTCCCTATTCTTTTCGGTAACCATATCTACGTGCGCTTGTATACAAAAAGTAGGCCTGTCCTTGTATCCTTTAGTAGCAGGTTTAGTAATAACAAGATTACCTAGTTTGTCTTTCTTTATAGGTAGGTTTAGTTTATTTGCGAAGTCTTCTATATACTTAACAATTTTTTCTTCTTTCTTAGATGGTCTAGGGTGTTTAGTTATTTGATGAAAGATTTCCCAAACTTCTCTAGGTTCTAGTTTATCAATAGTTGCTGTCATTCTATTATCCTTAATTATTTTGATCTCATTGGTCTAGAACTAACTTTAAATGTTAGATCCTTATACTTATTATTAGAATTTTCAATTTTCTTATTTGCAAGAAATCCAATCATTGCTGCATTGTCTATACAATATTCCATTTTAGGTAGTACGATTTTGTAACCCTTAGTTTCTAATTCTTGAAATAATTTTCTTAATAAGGAGTTGGCAGAAACGCCACCTCCTATAACAATATTCTTTACTTTATATTTTTTTGCAGCCTGGTATGTTTTATGTTTTAATACATCAACTATTGCAGCTTGAACAGATGCTGCTATATTCTTTTTATCTAATTCATTTAAAGGGAATTCGAAATTCTTTTGAATAAAGTATCTAACAGAGGTTTTTAATCCACTAAAACTGAAATCAAAATCATCAGAATTAATCATTGACCTAGGAAAATCATATTCTCTAGGATTACCTTCCTTTGCAAGTTTGTCAATGATTGGACCGCCTGGATAGCCAAGTCCCATTAGCTTTGCTATCTTATCAAAAGCTTCACCTGCAGCGTCATCTTTAGTCATACCTATAATTCTGTAATCCGAATATGACTCTACTAAGAATAATGAAGTATGACCCCCACTTACCACTAATGAAATAAAAGGGAAAACTAGAGTTTCATCTTCTAAACAACCTGAATATATATGTCCCTCTATATGATTAATAGGAACAAGTGGAAGATTATATTTTAGACTTAAACCTTTTGCAAATGAAGACCCAACGATTAGAGAACCCATAAGACCAGGTTCTGAAGTTACAGCTATTGCATTAATATTTGTTATGTCAATTCCTGCAATACCCAAACTGGCGTTTGTTAATCTCGAAATATTATTAATATGTGCTCTTGAAGCTAATTCTGGTACTATACCACCATAATCGCGATGTATAGTTTGAGAAGAAATAACATTGCTTAATACTTTGTTTTTATTTAATACTGCTATTGAAGTATCATCACAAGAGCTTTCTATTGCTAGTATATTCATTTTTAATAATTTATATTATATTTTAATTTTCTGTAAAGCAATGATAGTGCAGTATATTTACTTAATTCTCTATTTGCTTCTCTATTTTTCAAAAATACGAATTTTATAGCTTTTGTTTCAATTGAGTCTGATATTCCTATCCATACTGTCCCGACAGGTTTATCATCAGTGCCACCATTAGGTCCTGCTATACCAGTAATCGATATAGCAAAATCAGTTTTCATAATTTCTCTACAATTATTCGCCAGTTCAATAGCCGTTTGTTCGCTAACTGCACCATATTTTATTAATGTAGATTCATTTACATTAAGAAGTTTCATTTTAGCTTTATTACTATATACGATAAAACCCCCTTCAAGGATTTTCGAACTCCCAGATAATTCAGAAAGTAAACTGCCTAACCCGCCTCCAGTACAAGATTCAGCTACTGAAATTCTCCATTTATTATTAGTGAAAAACTCATGAAAAGCTTCTAATATAGGCTTTTCTTCTTTAATGATATATGTATAAAGATGTTCTTGAATCTTATTTTCAATCTCTAACATTAAGTTTTTATTCAGTTCATTTTCAGTTTTTAGAATACCAAGTCTTATTCTAACACCCGAATATGAAGGTAGATATGCGAACTTTATTGATTTATTTAGATCATCTAAATAAGAAATACGATTAGCAATTTCGGATTCAACTATACCTGTTGTATATATAGTTTTATATATAAAGTAATCTTTGTTTAATTTACTTTTGAATTCATTTAAAATAGAGATAATATTATCTTCAAAGATAGATTTCATCTCTCTTGGAACACCCGGTAAATTAAAATAAAGTTTGTTATTCGAATTTATATATATTCCAGGTGCCGTTCCAACATTGTTAATCAAAGCTGTAGAACAAGAGGGGAGAAGGGCTTGTTCGAAATGAAGACTAGTCATTTCCCTACCTCTTCTTTTAAAATATTCTATTAAATGATTTCGTGTACTTTGATCTTCAATCAAATCTACTTTGAAATAAGTAGCTATTGCTTTTTTAGTAATGTCATCTTTAGTAGGGCCTAATCCCCCAGTAGTGATTATAATATCATTTATTTCTGAAAGTTGTGAAATAGCATTTATTATAGAATCTTGATTATCAGATATAGTTATTGAAGAATTTACAGTAATTCCTAACATAGTCAGTTCTTTACCCAACCAACTCGAATTAGTATTAACAGTCTCACCAATTAATAATTCATCTCCAATAGCAATTATAGCAGCTTTTATCATTATCTAAGGTCCCTCGGTAGGATGAATTAATATCTCTGTAACATTCATACGATCAGGCTGTGAAATTACAAAATGAATTGACTCTGCAATATCAGAAGCCTCTAAAAAAGTTACAGATTCCATTCTTTTTGTAAAGTTATTTTTAATTTCTTCATTTGGAATATGGCTTTGTAATTCTGTTTTTGTGGCTCCAGGTTCAATTGCTGTTACTTTTATATTATATTTAGCACTCAATTCCTGTCTAAGGCCTTCAGTTATTGCAGTAACGCCAAACTTAGTAGCACAATAAACAGCAGCAGTAGCGAATACTCTTCTCCCAGCAACTGAAGATACATTAATTATATGCCCAGATTTTTGTTCTTTCATTATTGGTACAACTTCATTTATCCCGTATAGTAACCCTTTCAAGTTTACATCTATCATTCTATCCCAATCATCAACTCTACCTTCTTCTATATAAGATAATGGCATAATACCAGCATTATTTATCAATACATCTATTCTGCCAAATTTATCTATAGATGATTTTACTAAATTTATTACATCATTTCTTTTCGTAACATCAGTTTTATGAATCATTATATTTTCATTATTACTGATTAAATTATCTTTTAAAGTCAAAAGTTTATCTTCTCGACGAGCTGCTAAAACAAGACTATGGCCTTCTTTCGATAATCTTATTGCCGTTGCTTCTCCAATTCCACTCGATGCACCAGTTATTATTATTACTTTATTATTCATTTATTTTCTCACAAATAGTTAATTATAGGATTTTTCCATTTGGAATCAAAAAAGTTATGTTCAATTGGTTTTCTTTTTCTTTCAGACAACTCCATCTTCTGATATTTTTCATCTACTAAAGATAAATCTTCGGATTTATATCCTATCGCAATCATTGCCATAGGCTTATAAGTAGGAGGTATATCAAATGTTTTACTTAATTTATTTGTGTCGAATCCAGCCATTTGATGTGCATATAATCCCAACGATGTTGCTTGTAAACAAATATTTTCACTTGCAGCACCTGTATCATACTCAGCCCAATTATTGAAGTTTCCATTATCAAACTTCGTATCAGCAATAGCAAGTATTAATATTGGACAATTTTTCACCCAATTTTTATTCCCTTGATCTAACGTTTCATATGCTCTATTGAAATCAATAATATTATGTTTTTTATTCCATACTATAAATTTATATGGTTGTTGATTTGAACATGAAGGTGCCCATCTTGCAGCTTCACAAATACTTAATATTTGTTCATCAGTTAAAAATTTGTTTGGATCAAATATTCTTGGGCTCCATCTTTTAGAAATTAATTTATCTATATTTTTATTCATAAAAATCACTATTAATTAAAAAAGGGAAGTATTATTACTTCCCTTTGACTTTTATATATATATGTTATTTTAGGTTGTTAATTATACTTTATCAATTTTTCACGATAAATCTTATTACCTTTATTGATAACAATCCAATAAACACCATTGCTATATTTGTTTAAATCAATTTTTGAGTTACTTTGCTCATTAGATAATTCTAAAACATTTCCAATATTATCATATAACTCGTATGTATAATTCGAAACATTCAGGAATTCGATATTATATATGTTATTACTTGATTCATATATATTCGCTATTTCATAAATACTACTAGATACAGATCCAATAATGTCATTTATTATAACAGTTGATTCATTAGTCGAATCAATTCCACATTTACCTTGTATTAAACATCTATAAGTCCCTGCATCATTAAGAGAAAGATTACTTAGAGTTAAAGTTTTTTTGTTTTGTGAAGGTAAATTTTTCCCATCTTTTTGCCAAACATATTTCAACTCGACTCCAATTGCATTGGTAGTTAACTCAAGCGACTCACCTTTATTTCTTGTTAAGTTATCTGTGATACTTCCTGCTTTTGTGTTAGGAGACACATATACACTTATTGTAGAGTTAGAAACTTCAGCAGGAGGGCAATCATTCTTTATAGATACTTTATAATTACCACTATTATCTATATTAGCATTACTAATTGTAAACTCATTAGTTGTAGTTTTTCCTATTTCTTTATTATCCTTGAACCAAGTGTATTCAACATTTACTCCATTCGCACCAGCCTTTAATGTTATATCTTCTCCAATACAAATAGTATCTGGAGTAGTTAGTTCAAAATTTGTAAGAGTGGCCTTCTCGTTTACTTCATAGTCTTTTATATTTTGTGCAAATATACCTGAATTATGTGTTACTCTTATTTGTACATTTTTCTTTCCAGATAACTCAGCTGGAACATTCCAAACTAGAGACTCAGCTTTGACATTAGAGGCGATTGTGGTAAAAATATCATGATTAGTATCGAATGAATAACTTATGTTGTATCCATCCTCTGCTACAACATTATCACCAGCCCATGTTATTAACACATCATTACCTACACAAAGGCTTTGATTGTTTTGAGGAGTAAGTAAATTAAGTGAACCAACAGAATTTCTGATTAATACTATATCATTGCTTTTCGAATATTTTGTTTGATAAGCATTAGAAGAAGTAAAAAAGTCAGTTGAATTAGTATATCCAGCAATTAAATAACTATTGTATTTATCAAAATCAAATGATACAGGAAAATCATCATTATTCCCACCAAATACTTTAGCACTTGTTACTTCTCCAACTACCATATCTATTTCAGAGTAAATAATATTGTTTTTTGCTTTTAATTCTGAAATATTTATTTCAGGGAATCGACCATCAGAAGATAATACAACTGAAAAAGTATTTAATGAGGGATGTTTTTTCATGTCTGCCATGACTTCACTACCTTGAGAAGAAATTAATTTAGCATAATTTTGTGTTTGAATTTTTGATCCAAACTTTTCTTCTAGAGCATTATACTTAACAACAAAAATATCTGAATTTCCTTGTACTGCTGCACTTCCTGCGGAAACTGGAAAAGGAACACCTTTAGTATTATTATAAGTCTCACCAATTATATAAATATTTTCAGCAGGATCTTTATATATACCTCTACCAATATCATCACCATCACCACCTAAAAATCCTGAAATTAAAAAACTTTGTGCGTTTTTAGTCATAACTATTTCAAAAGCATCTTTTCCACCATTAGAAGTCTCATCATACGGGCCACCATAATAATTCCATCCTACTCTTTGCTTTAACGGGTAGATTGGGAAATCATTTGTTGCAGTTCCTTTAGAAGAAGTTGTCCAACCAGTCATATATATATCTTCATTATTAGGATCTATATAAATATCTGTTGGAACATCATCTAGAAAACCACCTATGTAAGCTGCCATAGAAATAGCTTCTCTACTAGGTAACATTGTAAACATTAATATATCAATTCCACCTTTTCTATTACTATTAGGCGGACCAGCCATAGTTTGGATATTACTTGATGTTGTGTGTGCTGCAAATAAGAAATAATTATTTCTATCTTTACTTACTTCAACTACTACATCATCACCATTACCACCAAAATAAGTTGATTTTAATAGTTCATTACCATCTAAACTTAAAGAAGTAACGAATATATCTTTCCCACCACCATGTTTATTATTAATTGGTTTTAATATTGGAAAATCAGGTGATTCAGTTACACCAGTTACTAGAAAATATTCATTCGTATATTCTACATCTATAGCTTCATCATATTCCAGAGAGCCAAGCAAAGTAGTAAATACAGGGATATATTCACCATTTACAACTTTTATCTTAGTAACAAATGCATCTGTTCTATCAGCATATTCTTCATCATATGACCCAGTAGTGGTTCTAAAATCAGTAGAAGTTGTACTCCCTACTAATATAATGTTATTTTCATCAATATATTTTATTCTTTTTGGTTTATCATCTCCTGAAGAACCGAAATAAGAAGAATAAATAACAGGGTCTATGATGAGT
>JBFHKR010000008.1:0-39390 GCA_041595255.1 Chlorobiota bacterium | reverse complement strand
GGTTAATTTTACCTATTAAAATAATTGGAAAACAAAAATGAACAAACGTGGTAAAAAGTACGCAGCAATTGCGACTAAAATAGACAAGAATAAAAAGTATTCCGTAGATGAAGCCATTGAATTTATCAAATCGAACCCATCTGCAAAATTTGACGAGTCTTTCGAAATCTCTATGAACTTAGGGGTTGATCCTCGTAAATCTGACCAAAATATCCGTGGTACTGTATCATTACCTCATGGTACTGGTAAATCTGTAAGAGTATTAGTATTTGCTAAAACTCCTAAAGATAAAGAAGCATTGGATGCTGGAGCAGATTACGCTGGACTAGACGAATACGTTGAAAAAATCAAATCTGGTTGGGCTGACGTAGATGTTATAGTTGCTACTCCTGACGTAATGGGTGAAGTAGGTAAACTTGGTCGTGTATTAGGACCTCGTGGACTAATGCCTAATCCGAAAGTAGGAACAGTAACTTTTGACGTTGCAAAGGCAGTCGAAGAACTAAAAGCAGGTAAGATAGAGTACCGTGTTGACAAATCAGGTAATATAGCTGGTGCAGTTGGCAAATGTACTTTCTCTGCTGAAGCTTTGAAAGATAATGTAAGCTTATTCTATGAAACAATATTAAAAAGCCGTCCATCATCAGCTAAAGGTAAATTCGTGAGAAACGTTTACGTTAGTTCGACTATGGGGCCTAGCTTAAATATAGACGAAAGTAGTTTCAAAGTAAGCTAATAACATAAGAAATAAACAAAAAAAATTTACGCACTCTAATTAAATGCTTCTACATTTAATCCATAATTGGATAACAAAAGGTAACTAAACAATGATTACATTAGAGAAGAAAAAACAAATAGTCGAAGAGATAAAAGGATATCTTGAGAAAGCTAGTGCTGCTTATCTGATTGACTTTGAAGCAATGTCTGTTGCTGAAGCGAATAAATTCCGTACGGAATTGCGCAAGGGCGGATTTGACTACAAAGTAGCTAAGAATACAGCATTTCGTCGCGCTATAGAAGGCAATGAAAAATTTGCTTTCCCAGAGACGGATTTCAAAGGTTATTCTGGTATGGTATTCGGTTATGAAGATCCAGTTACACCTGCTAAAATCATCAAAAAAGCTTTCGATGACAAGGAAAGACCAAAGTTAAAAGCAGCTATCATAGATGGTAAGTACTTTGATAGTACTCAGCTTAAGACATTGGCTTCGTTGCCAACGAAGGAAGATATCATGGCTGCAATCGTTGGTTCTATCAACGCTCCAGCTTCTGGTATTCACGGTGCAATTAGCGCAGTAATGCGTGATCTAGCCTACGTGATACACGAAGGTGTTAAATCAAAAAGCGAAGTCGCTTAATTTTATTAAATAGTAAACAATATTTTTTTATTAGGAGTTTTATATGTCTGAAATAGTTGAAAAGCTAGTTGAACAAATTGGTGCTTTAACATTAGTTGAAGCTGCAGCTTTGAAAGAAGCTTTAGAAGAAAAATTTGGTGTTAGCGCTGCTGCACCTGTGATGATGGCTGCTGCTGGTGGTGGAGATGCTGCTGGTGCTGAAGAAGCTAAAGATAGCTTTGATGTAGAATTGACTGACGTTGGAGCTAGTAAGCTTAACGTTATCAAAGCAGTTAGAGAAATCACTGGTCTTGGCTTGAAAGAAGCTAAAGAAAAAGTTGAATCTGCTCCATGTATCGTAAAAGACGGTGCTAACAAAGCGGAAGCTGACGAACTAAAAGCTAAGCTTGAAGAAGCTGGTGCTAAAGTTACGTTAAAATAATTCTTTGAATTAATCGGCTAGGCGATAACATAATATCGCTTAGTCGATATATTTTTACAAAAAGTATTGATAAATTTATCTAATAAAAAACATATTCTGATATAGATCCAGGGTTTTTTGACCAAATACCTTAAGTTAGGTGCTTTGTCAAAAAATCCTTTTCCTGTATAAAGAACACGAAGAAATCGGAGTACTTCAAATATGAGTGCCATTACTAAGGAAACTATTAATTCTACATTAGTTCAAAAATACCCGAAGTTATCTACTTCACGTGGTATCCATAGACTAAGAGATAGAGTTACCTTTGCAAAATCTAATATTTCTAAATCTAATTATCCGGATTTGTTGAACATACAAGTAGAAGCATACGATGACTTCCTACAAGAAAATGTTCCTCCTCATAAAAGAGAGATGAAAGGACTTCAACAGTCTTTCCATCAAAATTTTCCTATCCTAGATAATTCAGAAATATTCCAATTGGAATTCATCGAATATACAATTGAAAAACCTAAATATTCTGAAGAAGAATGTAGAGAAAGAGAATTAACTTATTCGAAACCATTAAAAGCTAAACTTAGATTATCTAGTAAGGCTGATAAAGAATCTGAAGATTATATTGAAGCTGTTGAACAAGAGGTATATCTTGGTAACATTCCTTCTATGACTCCTAAAGGTACCTTTATTATAAATGGTGCAGAAAGAGTAATCGTATCTCAGATTCACCGTTCACCTGGTGTATTCTTTGATGACGCTGTCCACCCTAACGGAACACGTATATATTCTGCTCGTATCATACCTTTCAGAGGGTCTTGGGTCGAGTTTACTACTGATATACACGAAATTATGTATGCGTATATCGATAGAAAGAAAAAGTTTCCTGTTACTACATTACTTCGTGCTATAGGGTATTCTTCGGACGAAGATATCTTATCACTATTCGGATTAGCTAACGATTATAAGCTAGAAGAAGTTGGTGATGACCATATTGGACGTAAGATTGCATCAGATGTAATCGATATGGCTACTGGTGAGATCATAGCTACACGTGATATGGTACTTGATGAAGAACTATTCAAAAAATTAAAAGAATCAGATGCTGAAGACATAAAACTTTATGGTTTTATAGACCCTACTGATGAGCCACTTATCGCACGTACTATTACCAAAGATACTTCTCGTAATAGAGACGATGCTTTGGAGTCAATATATAGAACTCTAAGATCTAGTGAGCCGCCTGATGTAGAAACAGCAGAACTATTATTAGAAAGATTATTTTTCAGCGAAAAAAGATATGATTTAGGAATTGTAGGTAGATATAGATTGAATGACCGCCTAGGTCTAGATATCGATGAGAGTATCACTACTCTAACTAATACTGATATCGTTGAAATTATAAAACAACTTATTGAGCTTCATACATCTAAGCATACTGGAGACGATATTGACCACTTAGGTAATCGTCGTGTTAGAACTGTGGGAGAGCAACTTGGATCACAATTCAATGTTGGTCTTGCTCGTATGGCTCGTACTATCAAAGAAAGATTAAGTATACACGATGGTGAAAATCTAACACCTTCTGAGTTGGTTAATGCTAGAACTATAAGTTCAGTTGTTAATCAATTCTTTGGTACTAACCAACTTTCTCAATTTATGGATCAAACGAACCCACTTGCAGAGATAACTCATAAGAGAAGAACTTCTGCATTAGGTCCAGGTGGTCTAACAAGAGAAAGAGCAGGTTTTGAGGTGCGTGACGTTCACTATACTCATTATGGTAGATTGTGCCCTATCGAGACTCCTGAGGGACCGAACATTGGTCTAATATCTTCTCTTGCGATTCATGCAGAGATTAATTCATTAGGATTTATTCAGACGCCTTACCGTAAGGTAGTTAACGGTATAGTAACTGAAGATATCGAGTACTTGACAGCTGAGAAAGAAGATGGTAAAGTTATCTGTACATGTTCTACACTAACAGATGAAAATGGAAAATTAATTGGTGATAGAGTAAAAGCTCGTCAATCTGGTGATTTCGTTCTTGTATCTGCTGAAGAAGTAGATTACATAGACGTATCAACTGATCAGATTACATCTCTTGCGTCTTCTATGATTCCATTCTTAGAGCATGATGATGCCAACCGTGCCCTGATGGGTGCGAATATGCAACGTCAAGCAGTTCCTTTGTTACAACCTAAAGCACCTATCGTAGGTACAGGTATGGAAGCAAAAGCAGCTAAAGATTCTAAAACTATGATATTAGCAGAATCAGACGGTATTGTTGAGTATGTCAGTGCAAAAGAAATTCGTGTAAGATACGAAGATAAGAGAACTGAAGATGATAAATTAACTGGCTTCGAGTTCGAAGAAGTTAAAACTTACAAATTATTAAAATTCTTTAGAACTAACCAAGATACTTGTATCAACCAAAAACCGCTTGTATTAGCTGGGCAAAGAGTTGTAAAAGGACAACCATTATGTGATGGTGCTTCTACTGAGCAAGCTGAACTTGGATTGGGTCAAAACGTGTTAGTAGCATTCATGCCTTGGAGAGGTTACAATTTTGAGGATGCGATTATAGTATCAGAAAGATTTGTAGCTGAAGATGTATTTACTTCTATTCATATAGAGGAGTTTACACTTCAAGTTAGGGATACTAAACGTGGAGAAGAAGAATTTACTCGTGAGATACCAAACGTAAGTGAAGAGTCAACAAAAGACCTTGATGAGCATGGTATTATAAGAACAGGTGCTAAAGTAGGTGAAGGTGATATCCTAATTGGTAAGATAACTCCAAAAGGTGAAACTGACCCAACTCCAGAAGAAAAACTATTAAGAGCAATCTTTGGTGATAAAGCCGGAGATGTAAAAGATGTTTCTTTGAAAGGTAGCCCTGGTCTAAAAGGTGTTGTGATAAACACAAAACTATTCTCAAGAAGAGTATTGACTACTGACAAAGAGATTAGAACAAGAGAAAGAAAACGTAAAGAAGCAATCGCGAGAAGAGAACGTAAAGTTATAAAGCAAGTGGACGAAGAGTTCATCAGCAGATTAGGTACAATACTAGAAGGTAAAAAAATCTTAGGTATGAAGCTTAATAATAACGTAAACGTCTATCGTGGTGGATCAAATGTAACTACTTCTGATTTGCTTGATAAATTCGAAGAAGGGTTGTTGAAACCAGAATTACTAGATGTAGATGCTGGTATAGTAGAAGACGAAAAGACTTCTTCTTTACTGAAAGATTTGTACGTTAACTACTTGAAATACAGAAATGACGTCAAAACTGACTTCAAAACTGAGAAAAACAAACTTGCAGCTGGTGATGAGTTGCAACCAGGTATTTTACAGATGGCCAAAGTTTACGTTGCGAAAAAACGTAAACTACAAGTTGGTGATAAGATGGCAGGTCGTCACGGTAATAAAGGTATTGTGTCTAAAGTAGTTAAACTTGAGGACATGCCATTTTTACCAGATGGAACTCCTGTTGATATCGTGTTAAACCCACTTGGGGTACCATCGCGTATGAACTTGGGACAATTATATGAGACTGCACTAGGTTGGGCTGGAGATAAATTGGGCGTACACTTTGCTACTCCGATTTTCGATGGTGGAACTTGGGAAGAAGTTGGTGACTTCTTAGAGGAAGCTGGTTTACCGCGCAATGGTAAAACTAAGCTTATAGATGGTAGAACTGGAGAAGCGTTTGACCAAGAAGTTACGGTTGGGTATATTTATATGCTTAAACTATCTCACTTAGTTGAAGATAAGCTTCACGCTCGTTCTATCGGTCCTTACTCACTTATTACTCAACAACCTCTTGGTGGTAAAGCACAATTTGGTGGTCAGAGATTAGGAGAGATGGAAGTTTGGGCTTTAGAAGCTTATGGAGCTGCTCATACACTACAAGAAATGCTAACTATCAAGTCAGATGATGTACAAGGTAGAGCAAAAATGTACGAAGCGATTGTAAAAGGCGATAATCTGCCTAACCCTAATATACCTGAATCTTTCAACGTATTAGTAAGGGAATTACAAGGTCTTTGTTTAGATATAGAAATTGAATAAACTAAAAAAATATAAATAGGAGTACTCCTATGCAATCAATACCATTACCGAAAAAAGGTTACGAAAAGATTTCCATCAAGATTGCTTCGCCAGATGACATACTTAATAGGTCAAGAGGTGAGGTAACCAAACCGGAAACCATCAATTATCGTTCTTTCAGACCAGAGAAAGATGGACTTTTCTGTGAGAAAATCTTCGGACCAATCAAAGATTGGGAATGTGCTTGTGGTAAGTATAAAAGAATTAGATACAAGGGTATTGTATGTGATAGATGTGGGGTAGAAGTTACCCAAAAATCTGTGCGTCGTGAACGTATGGGTCACATCATGCTCGCAGTTCCTGTTGTTCACGTTTGGTTCCTACGTACTCTGCCTAGTAAAATAGCAGGTATTTTGGGGATGACTACAAAAGACGTAGAGCGTATTGCTTACTATGAATCTTATGTAGTAGTTCAACCAGGTGGTACAGGCCTTCAGGTCAAAGATTTATTGACTGAAGAGCAATATCTAGAAGTTATGGACTCTTTACCTCCTGAACACTTTGAATTAGATGACGAAGATGAAGCCAAATTCGTTGCTCTAATAGGTGGAGAAGCAATTAAAGAACTTCTAAAAAGGGTAAAACCAATTGAAGATTACCATAGATTAAAAGAAAGATTAAAAACTGAAACTTCGCAAACTAGAAAAAAAGATATTCTAAAACGATTGACTATCTTAGATGCCTTCGGACCGAATGCTGAAAAAGAGATGCCAAATGATCCAGATTGGATGGTTTTAGATATTATACCTGTTATTCCACCAGACCTAAGACCATTAGTGCCTTTGGAAGGTGGTAGATTTGCGACTTCTGATTTGAATGACCTTTATAGAAGGGTAATAATCAGAAATAACAGATTGAAAAGATTAATCGATATCAAAGCTCCTGAAGTTATTCTTAGAAATGAGAAGCGTATGCTTCAAGAGTCCGTGGACGCATTGTTTGATAACTCTAGAAGAGCTGTAAGAAGTGATTCACAAAGAGCATTAAAATCATTAGCAGATACTTTAAAAGGTAAATCTGGTAGATTCCGTCAGAACTTGCTTGGTAAACGTGTTGACTATTCTGGTCGTTCGGTTATCGTAGTTGGTCCTGAGCTAAAGCTTCACGAATGTGGACTTCCAAAAGATATGGCTGTTGAGCTTTTCAAGCCTTTTATTATACGTAAGTTGATAGAGCGTGGATATGTAAAGACAGTAAAATCTGCTAAAAAATTGGTAGAAAGAAAAACTGATGAAGTTTGGGATATATTGGAAAAAGTAATTCAGGGTCACCCTGTTATGCTTAACCGTGCTCCTACTCTTCATAGATTGGGTATCCAAGCATTCCAACCAAGATTGGTAGAAGGTAAGGCTATTCAATTGCATCCATTAGTTTGTACTGCATTCAACGCCGATTTTGACGGTGATCAGATGGCAGTCCATCTTCCTATCAGTTATGAAGCTCAGCTAGAAGCTTTCTTATTGATACTTGCACCTCATAATATCATGCATACTCAGAATGGTGATCCTATTGCAGTACCTTCGCAAGATATGGTTTTGGGTGTATATTATCTTACCAAACACAAACCTGATGCTAAGGGTGAAGGAAAAGTGTTTGGAAGTACAGAAGAAGTTAAATTAGCTTATGACAATAAAATTGTTGACTTACACGCTAAAATAAAACTTCGTTGGAATGGAACTATGGTAGAAACTACGGTTGGTAGAGCAATGTTTAATGACATTGTTCCTCCAGAAATGGGTTTTATCAATGAATTATTAACTAAGAAAAGACTTAGACAAATCATTGGTTCATGTTTTAGAACAACTGGTTTAGATGTAACAGTTAAATTCTTAGATAAATTGAAAGAACTTGGATTCTTCTATGCAACTCGTGGTGGTCTATCTGTAAGTATCCATGACGTTAAGATTCCAGAACTAAAAACTAAAATAATTGACTCTGCTGATAAAAAAGTTGAAGGCATCGAGATGGCATACATCAATGGTGTAATCAGTGGTGGTGAAAGATATAATAAGATTATTGATACTTGGTCAAATGCAACGAATAAAGTAGCTGATAAGCTATATTCTGAAATAGCAAAAGACAAACAAGGATTTAACTCATTCTGGATGATGCTTGACTCTCAAGCGAGAGGGTCAAAAGAGCAAATTCGTCAGTTAGCTGGTATGAGGGGACTAATGGCGAAACCTAAGAAATCAGTTTCTGGTTCTACAGGTGAGCTAATCGAAAACCCAATTATCTCTAACTTCAAGGAAGGGCTATCTATTCTAGAGTACTTTATTTCTACACACGGTGCTCGTAAAGGTCTTGCTGATACAGCATTGAAAACTGCTGATGCAGGTTATCTAACACGTAGACTACATGACGTAGCACAAGATATGATTATAACTGATCGTGATTGTGGTACTATCAGGGGTGTTGAGATGGAAGCACTCAAAGATGGTGAAGAAGTAAAAGAGCCACTATACGAAAGAATATTAGGGCGTGTAGCTTTAGTAGATGTACATGATAATATCACTGACGAACTATTAGTAAAAGGTGGGGAAATAATCGATGAGAATATTGCTCAGAAGATAGAAGCTTCATCAGTAGAGAAAATTAATATTCGTTCTGTATTAACTTGTGAAAACCGTCGTGGGGTATGTGCTAAATGCTATGGACGTAATATGTCAACTTCACGTCTTGTAGATGTTGGGGAAGCAGTGGGTACAATAGCTTCTCAATCAATTGGTGAGCCTGGTACTCAGCTGACACTAAGAACATTCCACACAGGTGGTTCAGCTTCATTAGTGGCTTCACAATCTACAGTTAATGCTAAGTTTGACGGTATTATACAGTTCGAGAACATGAGAACTGTGTCTTATAATGGTGAATCGGGCGAGATTACGATTGTAGTTTCACGAAGTGGAGTTATCAATTTAATTGATCCAGATTCGAACCGTAAACTAACTTCTTACGATGCAACTTATGGCGCTACTATAGAAGTTCAAGATGGCGACAAAGTTACAAAAGGACAATTGATATACGAATGGGATCCATATAACTCTGCTATAGTTTCTGAGGTTGCAGGTAAAGTTAACTATAAAGACTTAATACCAAATGTAACTTACCGTGAAGTAAATGATGAGCAAACGGGTCACATTACTAAAGTTGTTATTGATTCTAGGGATAGAACTAAGTCTCCTACTATTGAGATATTAGATGAAGAAGGTAAAGTAATACGTACTTACAATATTCCTTCACGTGCACAGCTTAGAGTTGAAAACAATGAAGATATTGGGTCTGGTACTCAATTAGTTAAGATACCAAGAGATATGGGTCGTACAAGAGATATCACGGGTGGTTTACCTAGGGTAACTGAATTGTTCGAGGCGCGTTCTCCTCACAATCCGGCTATAGTAACTGAGATTGATGGTATTGTTTCTTTCGAGAAACCTAAACGTAATCAACGAGTTGTTAGAATAACTTCTCTCGATGAGAAAACAGAAGCAGAATACTTAGTACCAGTTGGACGACATATTTTGGTTCAAGAGAAAGACTTTATACGTGCAGGTGACAGAATCTCTGAAGGTTCGATTAACCCTCACGATATCTTAAAGATCAAAGGACCAAACGCTGTACAAGAATACTTAGTAAATGAAATACAAGAAGTTTACCGTATGCAAGGTGTTAAGCTAAATGATAAGCACATTGAAGTAATTGTAAGACAAATGCTTCAAAAAGTGAAAATCATTGACTCAGGTGATACACATATGCTAGAAAACGAAAACTTCGATAAGATTAAGTTTATAGATGACAATGAAGCAGTCAAGTCACTTGTAGTCGTAACTGACAAAGGTGATTCTAACTACAATGAGAATTATCTATATCCAAGAAGAAAAGTAAAAGCCGTTGTTAAGGACTTGAAGAAGAAAGGCAAAACGCCACCTGAATTCAGACCTGCTGAGCCATCGATTGGTGAACCTATATTGTTAGGTATAACTCAAGCATCTCTGAAAACTGAAAGCTGGCTATCTGCTGCTTCGTTCCAACAAACAACTGCAGTCCTTTCTGACGCTTCTATATCGGCTAAGGTTGATTACTTAAATGGCTTGAAAGAAAACATAATCTTGGGTCAACTAATACCTGCAGGTACTGGTTTACGTAAATACCAAGATATGCATATAGCAAGCACTATAGGTAATATATTCGGTCACAATCCGAAACCAATTGAAGAAGTAAAAGAAGAGAAAATAGAAGCTTAGATTCTACCTTTAGATTAAATTACTAAAGCCGAATTAGTTAATACTGATTCGGCTTTTTTATTGTTGTCTTTACTTTGGATGAAGTGGTTTATTATCTGGTCGTGGGGGAGATGAAATGTACTTTTTAGTCATAATTGGACTATTAGCTTTCATTGTCTGAACGACTCTATAGACTATAAATATAATAACTATAGCTCCAAATCCCATATTATAAATAAAATCAATGTCATCAAATCTTTTATTACCGATTGTAAATAGAGTTATGGCTATTTTTATAAATACGAATATAGCCATCCCCGATAGAATTTTTTTTATGAAATTAGGTTTTAGACTCATACATACTATAAATTATTCAAGTTAATTACTTTTGTATTTACTGTGCAAGTTCCTTTATTTCTTGAGTTGATAAAACTCTATCAAAAATATACAAATCATCGACGGAACCATGATAAGAGCTTAATTGATCTTGTCTACCCCCAATAGATAGATTGTAGTTTGATATTTGTGGTATGTTCATACCAGTTGCGATTTCAATTTGATTCCCATTCAAGTAAAATATTGCTGTTCCATTATTAAAAGTTACTGCAACATGCTGCCACATTTCTGTTTTTATTTGAATATTGGTTGCAATTCTTATTGTGGAATTTAACCTAAAAGTACCTAGAAATAAATTAGAGTTTTTAGTAATTCCAAATGCCCATGAAGCATTACCTATACCTGCGCCACCCCACTTAGAAATAAATTCAAAATAACCTACGGATCCATTTTCTCCTAATGAAGGGTCAGGTTTAATCCAAAGTGAAATTGAGAATTCAGTTTGAAGCTGAATTTCATTAGATACTAAAATTTTTGAATTTAGTCCTTTAGAACCATTGAAATATGCAGCTTCATTTGTTAAACCTGTACGGTCTTCAGAATATTGTACATTTTGCTCAACACCATCATATCCAAAAATTCCAGAATCAACTGCATCTCCATTGAATTTCCAATTTGCAATTAGTCCAGGTAAATCAATTACTACTTTTTCTTTATAACCAAAAGTAATAGTTTTACTTGAAGTCTGTGAGTACTTATCCTTTGATATCACTTTCCATTGATAATTAGATCCTTCCAAAAAGCTGTAATTAAACTCAAAATAGGTTTGAACAATATCTGATGCTATCAATTTTAATTCAGCATTAGCTTCACCAAAATAAACATCATATCTTAGTGTGTCATTATCCATATCAACTCCAATCCACCTAAAGATGAGATTACTGGAGCTTACATCTGTATTAGATTTAGGATAAACGATTTCAGGTTCATTTGGAGTATTATTAATTGATGCTTTAGATATCATAGTGAAAAGTATATCATTTGTTATATCAGCACTAACTCTGATTTTTTCTTTGTACTCTACATAATCATCATGAGTAATAATAATATCATAAAGTTCAGGTCCAACGGTCCCTAATAAAAAAGTACCATCTTCATTTGATTTAGTAGTAGATGATAATGGAGAAGTCTTTATAAAAGCGCCAGATATAGGTTCCTCGGTAACTGCATCAATTATTTTTCCTTTTATACTTCCTATTAATTCATGTCGAGAATCTGTAGATTCTGTCGGACTGGTATCATCTCCACAAGAAATAAGAAAAAGAAATAATAATACTGAAACGATAATGTTTTTCATCGCTAAATTAATCTCATAGTTGTACTATTTTCCTAACAAATATATGCAAACTAGAAACCCAATAAAAATAATTATAAATAAAATAAAATTTATTTTGTAGATTAAAATTATTCTGCTTAATTTTGTTATCTGTATGAAATCTCAAAAAGTAAAAAGTGTGTTTGAGAAATCTGAACAAAAAAAATTTAAGAAAATAAAAATTTCGTAGGTCTATTAAAATGTTTAATATTGAAAAACTTCGTAATATTGGTATAGCTGCTCATATTGACTCTGGTAAAACTACAGTGTCTGAGCGTATTTTATTCTATACTGGTAAAATCCACAAAATCTCTGAAGTTCGTGGTAAAGATGGTGTTGGTGCTAAAATGGACAGCATGGAGCTGGAAAGAGAGAAAGGTATCACTATCCAATCTGCTGCAACATTTTGTGAATGGAAAGGTCACTTTATTAACGTTATTGATACACCTGGACACATTGACTTTACAGTTGAGGTTGAGCGTTCACTTAGAGTATTGGACGGGGCTGTTTTAGTACTTTGTTCAGTTGCTGGTGTACAGTCGCAATCTATTACAGTTGATAGACAAATGCGCCGTTATGGTGTTCCTCGTCTTGCATTTATTAATAAGTGTGATAGATCTGGAGCAAACCCTGATAGAGTTATTGGTCAACTTAGAGATAAGTTGAAGCATAATCCTGTTCAGATTACTATGGAAGTTGAGCTAGAAGATAAATTCAATGGAATCATTGATTTGTTGAAAATGAAAGCTCTTTACTTCGAAGGTAATGATGGTGAAAATATTATAGAGAAAGAAATACCTGAAGATAAGTTAGCTCGTGCAAAAGAGAAAAGAGTTAAAATGATTGAAGGGCTTGCTGACTTTGATGATAATATCGCTGAGAAATTCTTAATGGAAGAAGATATTTCTATAGAAGAATTGCAAACAGCAATTAGAAAAGCAACTATTTCTCAGGATATTACTCCTGTTTTAGTTGGGACTGCTCTTAAAAATCAAGGTGTACAAACATTACTTGATGCAGTTATCGATTATTTACCAAATCCAACAGAGGTTGAAAACTTTGCTTTAGATTTGGATCAAGAAGAGAAAAAAGTTCCTTTAGAAATCTCTCCTGAGAAACCTCTTGTTGCCTTGGCCTTCAAATTAGAAGATGGTCAATTTGGTCAGCTTACTTATATGCGAATTTATCAAGGAGTTATGACTAAAGGTGAAAATATATATAATACAAGTACAGACAAGAAATTTAAAATTCCAAGATTAGTTAGAATGCACTCTGATGAAATGGTTGAAATCGAAGAAGCTCAAGCGGGTGATATCGTTGCGACATTTGGTATTGATTGTGCTTCTGGTGATACTTTTGGTGATGGTAAATTACATTACTCTATGGAGTCAATGTATATACCAAATCCAGTTATTGAGTTAACTGTTAAGCCGAAAGATAAAGCTGGACAAGTAAACTTTTCTAAAGCATTAAATAGATTTACTAAAGAAGACCCTACTTTCCAAGTTTCTAGAGATGATGAATCTGGTGATACTATTATCAAAGGTATGGGTGAACTTCACTTAGAGATCTATATAGAAAGAATAAGACGTGAGTTTAAGACTGATATCATAGTTGGTGAGCCTAAGGTTGCATATAGAGAAGCAATTAGTACTGCTATTGACTACGATTATACTCACAAAAAACAATCTGGTGGTTCTGGTCAATATGCACGTATCGCTGGTAGATTTGAACCAATGGAAGCAAGTGCAGAAGAGACTTACTTGTTTGAAAATAAAATTGTTGGTGGTGCTGTTCCTAAAGAATACATCCCAGCTGTAGATAAAGGTTTCCAAGAGCAATTGAGAGAAGGTGTGTTAATAGGTCAGCCAGTAGTAGGTGTAAAAGCTCTACTTAATGATGGGTCTACACACGCAGTTGACTCTTCTGATGGAGCATTCAAAATAGCTGCAAAAGCTGCTATTAGAGAATCGATTAGAAAAGCTAACCCTGTTATCTTAGAACCAATAATGAAGTTGGAAACTAGTTGCCCAGAAGAATTCCAAGGTGTAGTAATCGGTCAAATAAATCAAAGACGTGGTTTGATTGTTACTACGACTATGGATGCATCATATGTAGTTATTGAAGCAGAAGTTCCTTTGAAGGAAATGTTTGGATATTCTACAGATTTACGTTCGGCTACTCAAGGTAAGGGTGAGTTTACTATGGAATTCGCTAAGTACGAAAGAGTTCCGAAGTCAGTACAAGAAGAAATTATTAGAGCTTACGAAGAACAAGAAGCTCAAAAATCATAAATTATTAGAAAAAAGTCGAAATAATTTTGAGATTGCAAATAAAACTATTAACTTTGCATCCTCTAATTAATACGGCAATAAAAAAATAACGGAGAACTTTAGTGCCTACTATAAGTCAATTAGTTCGAAAAGGAAGAAAGAAGCAGATCAAGAAAAGTAAATCTGCCGCTTTGGTGAATTGTCCCCAAAGAAAAGGTGTATGTACTAGAGTATATACTACAACACCTAAGAAACCAAACTCTGCACTTAGAAAAGTTGCTCGTGTTAGACTTACTTCTGGATTTGAAGTTTCGGCTTATATCGGTGGTGAAGGTCATAACTTGCAAGAGCACTCTATAGTTGTTGTTAGAGGTGGTAGAGTAAAAGATTTACCTGGTGTTAGATATCACATCGTCAGAGGCGCTGCGGATACACAAGGGGTAGAAGGAAGAAAACAAGGTCGTTCGAAATACGGCACTAAAAAACCTAAGTAAATAAAGAATTGAAATGAGAAAGAAACAAGCAGAAAAACGTAGAATTAGTCCTGATCCTCAATATAATGATTTGATAGTTGCAAAATTCATCAATATCATTATGGATGATGGTAAGAAAGCTGTTGCTAGTAAGTTAGTTTACAAGGCGTTCGCTGAAGTAGGTGAAAAAACTGAAAAAAATCCTTTAGAGGTGTTTAGAGAAGCTTTAACTAATGTAGCACCTATGTTAGAGGTGAAATCACGTAGAGTCGGTGGAGCAACATATCAAGTACCTCAAGAGGTAAGAGAAGATAGAAGAGTTGCTTTAGCGTTACGATGGATTAAATCATTCTCGTCTGCTCGTAGAGAAAAATCAATGTCTAGCAAATTAGCTAGTGAAATAATAGCAGCATCTAAAGGTGAAGGTGCTTCTGTTAAGAGAAGAGAAGATATGCATAGAATGGCTGAAGCTAATAAAGCTTTTGCTCATTTTAGATGGTAATCTGAATTTATTGTTCTTTGAAATCTTTAAAAGAAAAAAACTAAAATGCCAAGAACTGTTCCTATAGAGAAAGTCAGAAATATTGGAATAATGGCACATATAGATGCTGGTAAAACAACAACTACTGAACGCATCTTGTTCTATACAGGCTATCTGCATAAGATAGGCGAAGTTGATGAGGGTACTGCTTTCATGGACTTTATGGAACAAGAAAAGGAAAGAGGTATTACTATCCAATCTGCTGCAATTCCTACTGAATGGAAAGGCAATAAGATTAATATAATAGATACTCCCGGTCATGTAGATTTTACTGCAGAAGTACAGAGGTCACTTAGAGTATTAGATGGTGCGATAGCAGTATTTTGCGGTGTTGGTGGTGTAGAACCTCAAACTGAAACAGTTTGGCGTCAAGCTGATGACTATCACGTCCCAAGAATAGCTTATGTAAATAAGATGGACAGACTTGGAGCTGATTTTGATAAAGCAGTACTATCCATAAAAGAAAAGCTAAAGGCTAATCCAATCCCTGTTCAATATCCAATAGGTGCCGAAGATAATTTCGAAGGTATAATTGATTTGATTGAAATGGTTGCATATAAGTATGATATTGCATCTTATGGCGCGAAGTTTGAAAAAGTTGAAATTCCTAATAATTTAATTAGTAAATGTGAAGAATTAAGATTAAATCTGCTTGAAACTGTTGCTGAACAAAGTGAGGAACTTTTAGAAAAGTATCTAGAAAATGGAGATTTATCTATAGAAGAGATAAAATTTGGTATAAGAAAAGGGGTCTTGAACCTTTCAATAATACCAGTTCACGTTGGTTCTTCATTGAAAAATGTAGGTGTACAGCCACTATTAGATGCAGTAATTGATTATCTTCCTTCGCCATTAGACGTTAAATATATGGATGGATTTGATATTGAAGATGAAACAAAGCATTTGACTAGAAAGCCAAATGACGAAGAAAGTTTCTCAGCACTAGCGTTCAAGGTTAATTCAGACCCATTTGTTGGTAAAGTTACTTTTATTAGAGTATATTCAGGAGTATTAAAAGTTGGGGATTCGGTTTTAAATCCAACTGAAGGAAAAAAAGAAAAAATTCTTAAAATACTTCAAATATTTTCTAATAAAAGAAACGAAATTTCAGAAGCTCATGCTGGCGATATAGTAGCTATACCGTCATTAAGATTTACTAAAACAGGTGATACGCTTTGTGATAGTAAAAATCCTATAATGTATGAGAAGATAAATTTTTCTGAACCAGTTATAAATCAATCTCTGGAAGCAAAGACAACAGCTGATCAAGATAAATTAGTTGAAGTCTTAGAAAAATTACAAATAGAAGACCCTACATTTAGATATAAATATGATGAAGACAATGGTCAATTAATCATAAGTGGAGTAGGGGAGTTGCATCTAGAGATTATCGTTGATAGATTAACTCGCGAATTTAAACTTCCTGTTCGAGTAGGGCAACCTCAAGTTGCGTACAGGGAATGTATTATTGATACTGTAGAGCACGAAGGAGAATTTGACAAAGATTTGTCAGGTAAAAAGCATTACGGAAAAGTTCTTTTAAAGATAGAAATAAACGACAACTCCGAAACTGTTGAGTTTGAAAACAAAGTGGACAAAAAAGTTCCACTCGAGTATATTAAAGCTGCCGAATTGGGTTCGGTGCAGGCTCTTCAAGTCGGTCCACAGGGATATCCTATGACAAAAGTAAAAATTACTTTGTTAGATATTCACTTTGAATCCGATTTGACTACCGATTTAGGTAGTAAACTAGCCGCATCAGCTGCTATAAGAGAAGCAACCCGCCAAGTAGGTACAAATATACTAGAACCAATATTTTTCGTAGAAGTAACAACACCTGATGATTATCTAGGTGATGTAATAGCTGACTTGAACTCCCGTCATGGTAGAATTGAGGGAATCAGTCAGAAAAATGACTTACAGATAGTGAGAGCTCAAGCTCCATTGTCTAAAATGTTTGGATATGTAACCAAACTAAGATCTGTTTCGCAAGGTAGAGCAAATTATACAATGAATTTCTCTCATTACGAAATAGCAAATAAATAGAAAACATAAACATTAAAAATAACAATTATTTATAGGAGCTAAAAATGGCTAAAGAAAAATTCGACCGTAGTAAGCCCCACGTTAACGTTGGAACAATTGGTCACGTAGATCATGGTAAAACAACTTTAACTGCTGCTATCACTGTTTCACTAGCAAAAAAAGGACTAGGTGAAAAAAGAAGTTTTGATCAAATCGATAATGCACCTGAAGAGAAAGCTCGTGGTATAACTATTGCTTCTTCTCACGTAGAATATGAAACAGAAACAAGACACTATGCACACGTAGATTGTCCTGGTCACGCTGATTATGTAAAAAACATGATAACTGGTGCGGCTCAAATGGACGGTGCAATATTAGTTGTAGCTGCTACTGACGGACCTATGCCTCAAACTAGAGAGCATATTCTATTAGCTCGTCAAGTTGGTGTTCCTAAGATTGTTGTATTTATGAACAAAATTGATATTGCTGATGAAGAATTAGCAGAACTAGTTGAGATGGAAGTAAGAGAATTATTATCTTCTTATGATTTCCCTGGTGATGATATTCCAATTATTAAAGGATCTGCATTGCAAGCATTGACTGCAGGTACAGACGATTCAACTACTCCAGATGATCCTCGTTTCAATTCTATTTATGAATTGATGGACGCAGTAGATAATTATATCCCTACTCCAGAAAGAGCGACTGATAAGCCATTCTTGATGCCAGTAGAGGACGTATTCTCTATCACTGGTCGTGGTACTGTAGGAACAGGAAGAATCGAAAGAGGAATAGTGAATGTGAATGACGAAGTAGAAATCGTAGGATTTGGTTTGAAAAAGAAAACAACTTGTACTGGAGTAGAGATGTTCCGTAAGTTGTTGGATCAAGGTCAAGCTGGTGACAACGTAGGTCTATTACTTCGTGGTGTAGAGAAAGAAGAATTGGAAAGAGGTATGGTTATCTGTAAACCAGGTGCTATTACTCCTCACCACAAATTCTCAGCACAAGTATACGTATTAAAGAAAGAAGAAGGCGGACGTCACACTCCATTCTTCTCTGGTTACAGACCACAGTTTTATTTCAGAACTACTGATGTTACAGGTTCATTGACACTTCCAGAAGGAACAGAGATGGTTATGCCTGGTGACAACCTAGATGCAATCAACATTGAACTAATCGCTCCAATCGCAATGGAAGAAGGTTTGAGATTTGCGATTCGTGAAGGCGGTAGAACTGTAGGTGCAGGCGTTGTAACTAAAATTGTTGAGTAATATACTCGCACAAACTATAGGTTTTAAAAGTGTCAACACAAAAAATAAGAATAAAGTTAAAGTCATACGATCATAATTTGATTGACAAGTCTAGTGACAGAATAGTAAAAACTGTAAAGCAAACAGGTGCTGTGGTATCGGGTCCGATACCACTACCTACTTGCAAAACTATTTACACTGTTAACAGATCACCTCACGTAGATAAAAAATCTCGTGAGCAATTTGAAACTAGAGTTCACAAAAGATTAATTGACATATTTAGTTCTTCGCAAAAAACAGTAGATGCTCTTATGAAAATAGAGTTACCAGCTGGCGTAGATGTAGAAGTAAAGGTATAAGGTTAGAAAATGAAAGCTGCTATCCTTGGCAAGAAAAAAGGTATGACAAGTTATTTTACTGAAAATGGTACTCACATTCCATGTACAGTAGTAGAAGCTGGACCTTGCTACGTAAGTCAAGTCAAAACTGACGAGACAGATGGTTACAACGCTGTTCAGATAACTTACGATGAGAAATCTGAAAAGAATGTTACTAAACCTTTGAAAGGTCATTTTGCTAAAGCTGGTGTAAAGCCTGCTTATGTTCTAAAAGAATTTAGAGATTTGGAAGACGATTTGAAAGTTGGTGCAAGCTTAACTGTAGAACAATTCCAAGCTGGTGATTTGATAAAAGTTAAGGGAACATCAAAAGGAAAGGGTTTCCAAGGGGTTATGAAGCGTTATAACTTCAAAGGTGTTGGTATGGCGACTCACGGTCAAAAGAACAGACAAAGACACCCTGGTTCAATTGGTCAATCATCTGATCCTTCTAGAGTAATGAAGGGTTTGAGAATGGCAGGTAGAATGGGTGGAGACACTGTTACGATTGCAAACATGGAAATTGTTGAAGTTTTCCCTGATAAAAACATAATCCTTGTAAAAGGTAGTGTACCAGGTACACGCAACTCTTATTTAGAAATTTACAAATAGGCATTTGAAAATGCAAGCAGAAGTTTACAATAAAGATGGACAGAGCGCAGGTACGATTGACCTGAATAGCAATATATTTGGTATAACTCCAAATGAAGCAGCTATGCACATGGCAGTAGTATTCCACTTGGCTAACAAAAGACAAGGAACTAGAAAAACTAAGATTCGTTCTGAAGTTAGTGGTGGTGGGAAAAAGCCTTGGAAACAAAAAGGTCGTGGAACAGCTCGTTCTGGTTCAACTAGATCACCTATATGGGTAGGTGGTGGAACAATACATGGTCCAAAACCACAGTTATTCCACAAGAAATTGAATAAAAAAGTTAATAGACTTGCTCGTAGATCTGCTCTATCTTCTAGAGTAGCTGAGAACAACTATAAAATAGTTGAAGACTTTAATTTGAATGAATTCAAAACAAAAGAAATAGCGAATGTTATAAAAAATCTACAATTGACTGATAACTCAATCTTGTTCATAATTCCTGAACATAATGAGCATCTATTCAAATCTGCTAGAAATATTAACAAGCTGAATATCAAACCTGCTGATCAAATATCTACTTATGATATACTATCTCATAAGAAAATATTATTTTTCAAAGGGTCTATAGAAAAAATTGAACAAGTATTAAACTAAGATAATATTATGGCTATAGTTTTAAAAAGACCGATAATTACCGAAAAAGGTATGTCACTTGCTGAGAGCAGACAATATGTGTTTGAAGTAGACACTAGATCTACTAAACCACAGATTAAAGCTGCTGTAGAGGATATGTTCGAAGTCGTTGTTAGAAACGTAAGAACCCTTAAGGTAAAAGGTAAAGTGAAAAGAAGATTTACAAAGCAAGGTTTGCAAGTAGGTAGAACAAGTACTTACAAAAAAGCATACGTAACTCTGGCTGAAGGCCATGAAATAGAATTAGTTTCAGGTGCACAAGAATAAAACAAAGATTGAACTACTATGGGTATTAGAAAATTAAAACCAATAACTCCAGGTACAAGGCACTACTCAGTTAATAAGTACGAAGAACTTACTACTGATAAACCTTATAAACCTCTACTGACTCCAATTAAAAAGAATGGCGGTAGAAATAATACTGGAAAGATTACATCTCGTCATAGAGGTGGTGGACATAAGAGAAGATATAGAATCATCGATTGGAAAAGAAACAGATTTGGCGATAAGGCTACTGTAGAAACAATTGAATACGATCCGAACAGATCATCTTTTATTGCACTAGTTTCTTATAAAGACGAAGAAAAAAGATATATACTATGTCCATTTGGATTGAAGGTTGGCGATGTAATAGAGCAAGGTCCAGATTCAGAGTTGAATCCAGGAAATGCACTACCATTGGAAAAAATACCTACAGGATTTAGTGTTCATAATATAGAAATGAAACCTGGTAAAGGTGGTCAATTAGTAAGAAGTGCTGGTCAATCTGCTCAAGTAGTAGGATTTGATAAAAAGTACGCACAAGTTAAATTGCCTTCAGGTGAAATTAGATTAATTCTTAAAACTTGTTACGCTACTTTAGGTAGAGTAAGTAACCCTGAGCATGAGAATATCATCCAAGGTAAAGCAGGCCGTAATAGATGGAGAGGTATCAAACCTCAAACACGTGGTATGGCTATGAATCCTGTAGATCACCCAATGGGTGGTGGTGAAGGTAGGTCTAAATCTGGTGGTGGTAGATTACATCCTAGATCACCTTGGGGCAGAAATGCTAAAGGTGCTAAGACTAGAAAACTTAAGAATAGTAGCAATAAGATGATAATTCGAAGACGTAAAAATAAAAAGCAAGGAAAGTAAGGTATGTCTAGATCATTAAAGAAAGGTATATTTGTTCATTACAAACTTCAAAGAAAAGTTGATGCAGCCAATGAATCACAAAAAAAATCTGTGATAAAAACATGGGCAAGATCATCGACTATAACTCCTGATTTTGTAGGACATACAATAGCTGTACACAATGGGAAAAGTTTTATCCCAGTTTACGTAACAGAGAATATGGTTGGACATAAATTCGGCGAATTTTCTCCTACTAGAAATTATAGAGGCCATTCAGGTCACAGAAAGAAATAAGAAGCAATTAATTAGGTAAATGACCAAATGCAAGCAAGAGCACTAAAAAAATATATTAAATCATCACCACGTAAAATGCGTTTGGTAATTGATTTAGTACGTGGAAAGTCGGCTGAGGAAGCATTGAATATACTTAGCAGTACTCCTAATTTGGCTGCAAGAATGACAAAAGACGTTTTACGTTCGGCAATCTCAAATTTGAATAATAAAGCTAAAGAAGAAGGTATGTCTTATGATAACAACGAAATAGTTATCAAAGCTATCTTTTCTAATCAAGGACCGTCTATGAAGAGAATTAGACCTGCTCCTATGGGTAGAGCTTTTAGGATTCGTAAAAGATCGAATCACTTGACGATAGAGTTGCAAACATTAGACCATAATCAATCATTACTAGAAACTGAAAAAGTAAATTCAGAGGGGTAAAGTCTTGGGACAAAAAACTAATCCAATAGGGATAAGACTAGGTATAAATAGAAGCCACGATGCCAATTGGTTCGACGAAAAAAATATGGCTGAAAAAATACTTGAAGATATAAAAGTAAGAAACTATATCAAAAGTAGAAAAAAAGGTGCTGGTATATCTAGAATAATTGTTGAAAGAACAGCTAAACAATTAAGAGTAACGATTAATACTTCAAGACCGGGCGTTATAATTGGACGTTCTGGAAGAGATATTACTCAATTAGAAGAAGAAATTAAGCAAGTAACTGGTAAAGATGTAAAGTTACTTATAAATGAAATTAAAAGACCTGAATTAGATGCAATACTAGTTGCTGAGAATATAGCTCAACAACTTGAAGGTAGAATATCATTCAGACGTGCATTAAAACAAGCAGTATCTGCTGCTACTCGAATGGGAGCCGAAGGGATAAAAGTTATGGCTTCTGGTAGATTAGGTGGTGCAGAGATGGCAAGAACAGAACAATACAAAGAAGGACGTACACCACTTCATACTTTAAGAGCAGAGATCGATTATGGTACTGCTACAGCACACACAATATATGGTGCTATTGGAGTGAAAGTTTGGATTTGTAAAGGCGATATTACAACCGCTGTTTAAGAAAAAATTGGAACAATACAATGTTAAGCCCGAAAAGAGTAAAACACAGAAAGACGCATAGAGGCAGAAGAAAAGGTAAAGCTTTAAGAGGTTCACTAGTAACATTTGGATCTTTTGGATTGAAAGCTTTGGAGCCAGTGTCTATAAATAATAGACAAATAGAATCTGCTCGTATTGCAATTAACAGATATCTACGAAGAGATGGTAAAGTCTGGATTAGAATATTTCCTGACAAACCATTTACTAAGAAACCTGCTGAAACTAGAATGGGTAAAGGTAAAGGTTCCCCTGAAGGTTGGGAAGCTGTAGTAAGACCCGGCAGAATAATGTTTGAGATAGATGGTGTAACAGAAGAAAGAGCAAAAGAAGCAATGCGCTTGGCTGCTCATAAACTACCTGTTAAAACGAAATTTGTATCACGTGTTGACCTAAGAGGTTAATGGTAATGAAACCAAGATTAGCAAAAGATTTAAGAGAGTTATCGGACCAAGAATTAGTAAACTTGGTAGAGGAATCGCAAGAAACACTTGCAAAGCAAAAGTTTCAACATGCTTTAAAACAGTTGCAGGATACTACTTATTTGAGAATCCTAAGACGTGATATTGCAAAAATGAAAACTATTTTAAGACAGAGAAGTTCTAAGTAAGGAAAAGCTATGGCAGAGCAAATAAAAGATGCAAACGTAGAAACATCTTCAAGAAAGAAAATATTTCAAGGTATAGTAGTTTCAGACAAAGCTGACAAAACTATTACTGTAAAAACGGAGAGACAAATAGCTCACCCTTTATACAAGAAATATTATAAAAAATCTAAGAAGATTACAGCACACGATGAAAATAACGAGTGCGGTATTGGAGATATAGTAAAAGTTCAAGAGATAAGACCACTTAGCAGAACTAAGAGATGGACTCTCATTGAAATTCTTGAGAAAGCTAAGTAAATTTATAGGAAACTAAAATGATACAAGAAGAAACAAACTTAGCTGTTGCCGATAATTCAGGTGCAAAAAAGATCAGATGCATCAGAGTATTAGGTGGACATGGTAAAAAATATGCTCGCATTGGCGACATAATTGTAGCCTCAGTAAAGTCAGCAATACCTAATGGTGGTATCAAAAAAGGTGAAGTTGTTAAAGCTGTCATAGTAAGAACTGCAAAAGAACAAAGAAGAAGTGATGGTTCTTACATAAGATTTGACGACAACGCTGCTGTTATTTTAAATCAAAAAGGTGATCCGAAAGGAACACGTATCTTTGGACCAGTTGCTAGAGAGCTTCGTGAGAAGCAATATATGAAAATTATATCTCTTGCTCCCGAAGTACTTTAATTAGAAGAGTCTAGAAAATGAAACTAAAGATAAAGAAAGGCGACACAGTACAAGTAATTACTGGTGTTGATAAAGGAAAAGAAGGAAGAGTATTGGAAATATACCCTTCTAAAATGAAAGTTTTAGTTGAAGGCGTGAATGAAAAAATCAAACACGAAAAGCCAAGTCAACAAAACCAACAAGGCGGAAGAGTTACTAAAAGTGCACCATTGCACTACTCTAATGTCAAATTGATTCAAACGAAATAAAGATAATTCACGGGATATAAAAAGTCATGGCAAAAGCGATATCTAAAAGAGACATATTCGCATTTGAAGGACAAAGATTTGAAGATGCAGCTAGGAACGAAGAAATTCCAGTAGCACAATTCCAAGTCCATTACAAAGAAAATGTAGTTCCGGCAATGCAGAAAAAGTTTAATTACAAATCTGTAATGGAAGTGCCGAAATTGAAGAAAATAAGCTTGAATATGGGTGTTGGTAGAGCAACTCAAGATCCTAAATTATTACAAGCGGCTATAAATGAGCTTGAGCTTATCACAGGTCAAAGACCAGTTGTAAGAAAAGCAAAAATAGCAATATCAAATTTTAAACTAAGAGACGGTATGCCGATTGGCGCATCTGTAACTCTTAGAAGAATAAGAATGTATGAGTTCTTGGATAGATTCGTGAATATCACGGCTCCACGTATCAGAGATTTTAGAGGTTTTCCTGATAAAAGTTTTGATGGTAGAGGAAATTATACTTTAGGTATAAAAGAACAAATTATATTTCCGGAAATCGACGTAGATAAAGTAAACAGAATAACTGGTATGGATATTACATTCGTAACTACAGCTAAAACTGATGAAGAAGCAAGAGCTCTTCTTACTGAGTTTGGATTTCCATTTAAAACGAAAAATCAATAAACAGGTACTTTTAGAATGGCTAGAAAAAGTGTAATAGCTAGAAACGAGAAAAGAAAAAGACTTGTATCTAAATACGCTGAGAAAAGAGCGGCTTTGAAAGAAGCTGGAGACATGGAAGGACTTCAAAAACTTCCTAGAAACTCATCTCCTACTAGAGTAGTAAACAGATGCTCAGTAACGGGCAGAAGTAGAGCAGTCTATCGTAAATATGGGCTAACGAGACACGTATTCAGACAGTTGGCGTTAGAGGGCAAGTTGCCCGGAATTAAAAAAGCAAGTTGGTAATTTCTTAGGTTAAAAACTATGGCAGTAACAGATCAAATAGCAGATTTCTTGACAAGAATTAGAAACGGTGGTAATGCTGGTCACAGATATGTGAACATTCCACGTTCTAATATGAAAGTAGCTCTCTCTAAAATTCTTCTTGAACAAGGTTTCATATCAGGATACCAAGAAGTAGAGAGCGGTGTACAAGGCGAAATCAAAGTAGAATTAAGATATTTTAAGAAAAAGCCTGCTTTCAATCAAATTACTCGTGTAAGTAAACCTGGTAGAAGGATATATGTACCTTCTGATCAGATACCGAGAGTAAAGAACGGCTTAGGTATGGCAATTATCTCTACTTCTAGAGGTGTATTGACAGACAAAGAAGCTAGAAAGCATAATGTCGGTGGCGAAGTAATTTGCACCGTATGGTAATATAATTGGAGAAATCTAGTGTCTAGAATAGGTAAACAAATAATAGAAATACCCGAAAAGGTAACAGTAACAAATAACGATGGTACTGTAACTGCTAAAGGCCCGAATGGCGAAAGAGCAGTTAATTTACCAGAAGGTATTTCATTAGAAATAAATGATAATGTAATAACAGTAATTAGAGCTAACGAAACTAAACCCGTTAAATCTAAACATGGAATGATTCGTTCTATGATTAACAATGCTGTTAATGGTGTACACGAAGGGTTCAAAAAAACTCTTATCATAGAAGGTGTAGGTTATAGAGCTGAAGTAAAAGGCACTAGACTAGTACTAAGTTTAGGATTTTCACATCCAATACTAGTTATACCTCCTGATGGGATTGAATTCCAAACTCCAACACAAACATCTATTGTGATTTCTGGTTCAGATAAACAATTAGTTGGAGAAGTTTCTTCTAAATTAAGAAAACTTAGACCACCAGAGCCTTACAAAGGTAAAGGTGTAAGATACGAAGGTGAAGTAATTAGAAGAAAAGCAGGTAAGTCTGCATCTAAATAAAACTTATAATAGTTAGAGAAGTTATGAATACTACAAGTTTGAAATACAAAAGAAAAGCTAGAAGAAAAAGAAGTATCAAATCTAAAATTCGTGGAACTGCTTCAGTACCCCGTCTTTCGGTTTTCAAAAGTTTGACAAATATATTTGTTCAGATTATTGATGATACTAACGCTGTAACTCTAGTGTCAGCATCTACAATTGATTCAGAGTTAAAATCTCAGATAAAACCTGAAATGAATAAAACTCAATTAAGTCAATTGGTAGGTAAAGCAATTGCTGAAAGAGCATTAGCAAAAGATATAAAGCAAGTACGTTTCGATAGAAACGGTAATTTATACACCGGTAGAGTTAAAGCATTAGCTGATTCTGCGAGAGAAGGTGGACTTCAATTTTAAAAGATCACTCAAAGGAGTATTTGAAAGTGAGCAAAGTAAAAGCTTCAGAATTAAACTTAAATGATAAACTAGTTTACGTTGGAAGAACAGCTAAAGTAGTAAAAGGTGGACGTAGATTTAATTTCTCCGCTCTAGTAGTAGTCGGCGATGGCAATGGTCATGTAGGTTACGGACTAGGTAAAGCGTCAGAAGTAGTGGATGCTATTTCAAAAGCTACCGATGTTGCTAAGAAAAGTCTTGTCAGTGTTACTATTCAAAATGGTACTATACCTCACGAAGTGACGGGTAAATATGGTGCTGGAAAAGTATTAATCAAACCTGCTACTCCTGGTACTGGTGTTATCGCTTCTGGTGGTATTCGTGCAGTATTAGAATTGGCTGGTATTCAAAATGTATTAACTAAGAATCTTGGTTCTTCTAATCCGCATAATGCTATCAAAGCAGCATTGAACGGATTACAAAGAGTTGAAGACATTAATTCAGTTGCTTCTAGAAGAGGCATTTCAGTAGAAAAAGTGATCTACGGGTAACTTTAAAGGGAAAATCATGTCTAAAATAAAAGTAGTTCAAATTAAAAGTTGCATAAAGTCTAAAAGCAAACATAAATTAACAATCGAAGCACTAGGTTTAGGTCGACCTCATTACTCGAATATCCTTCCAGATAATGAGCAAACTCGTGGTATGGTTAATGTAGTTAGACATTTAGTGAAAGTAGAACAAGTTAGTGAATAAAAAATATTACCGGTTTTAAAATGAAACATGTTGGAAATTTAATAAAGCCGAAAGGCTCTACACATAGTAAAAAAAGAGTTGGTCGCGGTGAAGGTTCTGGTTACGGAGGAACTTCTGGCAAAGGGCACAAAGGACAAAAATCTCGTTCTGGTGCTACTATCAGAATAGGTTTCGAAGGTGGGCAAATGCCGATCAACCGTAGAGTTCCTAAATTCGGTTTTCACAACAAATTCTCTGTAAAGTTTTCTGTTGTGAATCTAGGCCAAATACAAACATTAATAGATGAAAATAAAGTAGATGCGAAAAATATAGATAAAGCTGCACTTATAGCTGTTGGATTGATCACTAAAAAGAGAATTCCACTAAAAGTATTAGGTGATGGTAATCTTACATCGGCTGCTACAATAACTGCTGACAAATTTAGCTCTACGGCGAAAGAAAAGATAGAAACAGCCGGGGGGGCGGTAAATCTTAATGGCTAAATTTGGAGAGACTTTTAGTAATATATTCAAAATTGAAGAATTAAGAAAAAGAATATTTTTTACTTTACTAATATTATTAGTTGTTAGAGTAGGTGCATTTATTACAATACCTGGTATTGATGTAGATGTATTGAAATCAACTATGGGATCTGGTGGAGCTGACGATTTGTTTGGCTTCTTCGATCTATTTGTGGGTGGTGCGTTCTCTAATGCTGCAATATTTGCATTAGGTATCATGCCTTATATTACATCATCTATTATTTTTCAATTAGCTGGTGTTGTATTCCCTCAAATCCAAAAAATGCAAAAAGAAGGTGAAGACGGGAGAAGAAAAATTAATCAATGGACTAGATTTGCTACTGTATTTGTAGCTGGTTTACAATCTATTGGTGTTGCAGTGAAGTTAGTTAATCAAACTGCTGCTAATGGAGCTCCTGTAGTTCCAGATGCTGGCGTTTTATTCTTTTTATCTACTGTAATCATTCTTACTGCTGGTACTGTTTTCCTAATGTGGTTAGGTGAGCAAATAACAGAAAGAGGAGTTGGTAATGGTATATCTTTGATTATCTTTATTGGTATCATTGCAGCTTTACCTGCAGCCCTTATGCAAGAATGGGAGTTGATTTCAGTTGGGTCTAGACCTTGGTTCTTAGAAATAATAATATTTGCATTCTTATTTGGAATTATTGCTTCTATTGTATTAATTACACAAGGTGCTCGACGAATTCCGGTTCAGTATGCAAAAAGACAAGTTGGAAAGAGAGTTTTTGGTGGTACTACACAGTTTATTCCTCTTAGAGTGAATACTGCTGGTGTTATGCCTATAATCTTTGCTCAATCATTAATGTTTATACCAAATACTATTGCGTCATTCTTCCCAGGTGTTCCAGCTATGCAAGCTTTTGCTGCATGGTTTAATCCATCTTCGTTCGGATATGCTTTTGTATATGGTGTTATGGTTGTCTTGTTTACGTTCTTTTATACAGCAATTATTTTCAATCCGAAAGAAATTGCAGATAATATGAAAAGACAAGGTGGTTTTGTTCCAGGTATAAGACCTGGTGCTCCTACAGCCGAGTACATTGAAAAAATATTAACTAGAATAACTTTACCAGGATCAATATTCTTAGCTTTAATTGCAATATTACCTACATTTGTTCAGAATATATTTGGAATTACATCTT
Organism: Chlorobiota bacterium; assembly: GCA_041595255.1. Classification (GTDB taxonomy): domain Bacteria; phylum Bacteroidota; class Ignavibacteria; order Kapaibacteriales; family UBA2268; genus PGYR01. Next base: position 10,596 of record JBFHKR010000008.1, on the reverse strand, counting down.
TATTTGCATCATTCTTTGGTGGAACTAGTTTGATTATCATTGTTGGAGTAGGTTTAGATACTCTTCAACAAATAGAATCTCACTTGATGATGAGACACTACGATGGATTCATGAAAACTGGAAAGATGAAAGGTAGAGCTGGAATAGGTGGATTTTAGTACTGCACAAATGCAATTATCTAAATAGAAATTCGTTAGTTTACGGTACTGAAATAGAAAAAAAGAGAAAATGGCAAAACAAAAGTTAATAGAGTTAGATGGTATAGTAGAGGAAACTCTACCTAATACACAATTTAAAGTGAAGTTTGAAAATGGGCATATAATACTTGCACATATTTCTGGCAAGATGCGTATGCACTTTATAAAAATATTACAAGGCGATAAAGTAAGAGTGGAAATGTCGCCCTACGATCTTTCAAAAGGTCGTATAGTATATAGATATAAATAATATTAGGTTTTTAAAATGAAAGTACAAGCTTCTGTTAAAAAGCGAAACCCAGACGATAAAATCGTAAAGAGAAAGGGAAGAGTATATATAATAAACAAGAAAAATCCAAGATTTAAACAACGTCAAGGGTAATAGGAGAAGATTATGGCACGTATTGCAGGTGTAGATTTACCAAAAAATAAAAGAGGCGTTATCGGTTTGACTTACCTATTTGGTATAGGTAATAAAATTGCTAAAGACATTTTAGCAGAAGCTGGTATCGACGAAAATAAAAAAGTAAATGATTGGACAGATGCAGAAGTTGCAACTCTCCGTGATATCATAGAAAATTATAGAGTTGAAGGGTCTTTGAGATCACAAACTCAAATGAATATTAAGCGTTTGATGGATATTGGTTGCTACCGTGGTCTTCGTCATAGAAGAGGATTACCATGTCGTGGACAACGTACTAAAACTAACGCACGTACTCGTAAGGGTAGAAGAAAAACTATCGCAAACAAGAAAAAAGTAACTAAATAATAAGTAGGTATCCACGTTGGCTAAAAAAAGACAAAAAAAGAAAGTCGTATCGGATGTCCATGGAAAAGCATTTGTTAAAGCATCTTTCAATAACGTACTAGTAACTATTACTGATACTTATGGTAACACTTTAGCATGGTCTTCTTCTGGAAAAAATGGTTTCAAAGGATCAAAGAAGAATACTCCATACGCTGCACAAATCTCAGCTGAATTAGCTGGTAAAGAAGCTTTCGATATGGGACTACGTAAAGTTGACGTCGTAGTCAAAGGTCCAGGTTCCGGACGTGAAGCTGCTGTAAGAGCACTTTCTAACTCGGGTCTAGAAATTCATTCTATAATTGACAAAACTCCTGTCCCACATAATGGGTGTAGACCACCTAAAAGACGTAGAGTTTAATTCGATTTTTCGACTCAACTAAAAAAACTGTATATAATTATGAATATTCAAATGCAAATGCCTGAAAGGGTTATAATTGAAGAAAATTCGACGGATTTTCACAGTCAATTTGTAATGCAACCATTAGAGCAAGGTTATGGTGTTACTATAGGTAACTCTCTTAGAAGAATATTACTTTCTTCGATTCCTGGCTCGGCTATTACTGGCTTAAAAATTTCAGAAGTACTCCACGAATTCCAAACTATTGATGGAGTTGTTGAAGATGTTTCTGAAATAATATTAAATTTAAAGCAAGTAAGAATCAAGAATGCTGATAAAAAACCTGTAACTGTGAATTTCACTCTTAAAGGTTCTGGCACTTGGACAGCTAAAGATATCCAAGATGCTTCAGATGAAATAGAAATTATTAATCAAGATCTGCATATAGCTACTTTAGCTGAAGATGCAGAATTTGATGTAGAATTGAAAATTGGTCGTGGGAAAGGTTATGTTCCTTCCGAAGAACAAAATATGGTTGACTACCCGATTGGAATGTTACCTATTGACTCTATCTTCACACCAGTTAGAAATGTTATTTTCAATGTAGAGCCATATCGTGTTGGTCAAAGAACTGACTACGAAAGATTGGTACTTGATGTCAAAACTGATGGTACAATCACAGCTCAAGAATCTCTTCACTTAGCATCTAAGATACTTAGTGACCACATTAAGTTCTTTATTAACTTTGATGCTTACGAGACAGATTCACTTTCGGGTAGATCTGCTGAAGAAGAAGAGAAATCTGCAGAGAAAAAACGTATTAAGAAAATACTTGAAACTCCAGTTGATGAATTAGAATTATCAGTAAGAGCTCATAACTGTCTGAAAAGAGCAGAAATTGGTAGACTTGCTGACTTAGTTTCACTAAAAGAAGCTGAATTATTGAAATTCAGAAATTTTGGTAAAAAATCATTAACTGAGTTAAGAGACCTTGTTGCAAACCAAGGACTTGAATTTGGTATGAATGTAGATCAATATCTAAAAGAAGAACCAAAATCAATGTTAATTAACAATTAATAAACGTCTAAATTGAAGTACGAAAATGAGACACTTAAAATCTGGTAAGAAACTAAATAGAACAGCTAGTCATAGAAAAGCAACTTTACAAAGTTTGGCTAGTAATCTAATCGAGCATAAAAGAATCAAAACTACTACTGCAAAGGCAAAAGCATTAAGACCTTATGCAGAGAAATTGATTTCTAAAGCGAGACATGCTCTTGCTAACGAACAAAATGGCAGTTTACCTGATGGTCAAACTATCGATATTCACACTAGACGTATTGTTGCTCGTGAATTAAAAAGAAAAGATGTTCTTCAAGAACTTTTTGACTCTATCGCTCCTGTAGTAGCTGAAAGAGATGGTGGTTACACTAGAATAATCAAATTAGGAACTCGTAGAGGTGACTCTGCTGAAGTAGCTCTAATTGAATTAGTTGATTGGTCTAATCCACAAGATGGTGAAGCTGAAAAACCTAAGAAGAAAAAATCATCTACTCCTAAAGTAGCTCCAGTAGTTACTGAAACTGCAAAAGAAGAAAAAACTATAGAGCCAGTTGCTGAAGAAAATAATGAAGAAGCTAGTCTAACTGAAGATGTAGTTGAAACAGTTAAAGAAGCAGCTGATGTAGTTGTTGAATCTACTTCAGAGGCAGTTGAAGAAGCTAAAGAAACAGTTGAAGAAGTTGTAGAAGATGCAAAAGATAAAGTAGAAGAAATCGTAGAGGAAATTTCTGAAAAAACAGATGAACCTAAAGATGAAGCTACTGAAAATGAAGATTCTGAAGAAGAAAAGAAAGACTAATATCTTTTTTATATAAAAATATACCTATATTTGGGCGTTCAAGTTGGACGCCTTTTTTTATGATAAAATATAATATACATAGAATATCTAAAACTTACTCTAATCCTAATTCGGATAGTTTAACAGTATTTAAAGAATTATCACTTACATTAGAATCTAATCAGATTGTTTCTATTGTTGGAGCATCAGGAATTGGTAAAAGTACATTACTTCATATTATAGGTTCTATTGATACTCCTACAGAAGGTACACTTAATTATTCTGATGAAAATACTAATTTAGATCTTCTTAATTGTTCTGATTCTAAATTAAACCATTTTAGAAATACGAAACTTGGCTTTATATTTCAATTCCATCATCTACTTCCTGAGTTTACAGCTCTTGAAAATGTTATGATACCTGCTATGATTGCTAATAGTGATAAAAAGGAATATGAAAATAAAGCTCTGGAATTACTGAAATTTGTTGGTATTTCGAATAGGGCTGATCATAAACCTAAAAAGATGTCTGGTGGAGAGCAACAAAGAGTGGCTATAGCCAGAGCAATAATTAATGATCCTAGAATTCTCATAGCAGATGAACCGACGGGTAATTTAGATTCTCGAAATTCTGATATTATCTCTGAACTGTTTATCAAAATAAATAAGGAATTTGCAACGACTATTTTAACTGCTACTCATAGCAAAGAATTTGCGTCTATCGCTTCTACAAGATACGAAATGAAACCTGACGGGTTAATAAATATTAGTTAATCCTTATTGATTCTACAACCTCAGAATCATACTTAAAGTTTCTAAAAATTAAAACTAATAAACTACCTATAAGAATCCCCTCAATTGCACCTGCTGTTATATCACCTAAGTAATGAACTCCTACAAAAACTCTTGAAATTGCAACTAATGATGCAAGAAAGAATAGTACTAATCTTTTCCTCATAAAATAAGAACTTAAAACCGTTGCTGCTGCGAAATTATTAACTGCATGGTTTGATGGAAAACTCAATCCACCACCACAATGGATTAGTAAGTTCACTTTTTCTAGTGCTCTACATGGTCTTACTCTAGCGAAGTATTCTTTCAGGATTTGTGCATTAATCAAATCGCACAACCCAACTGCTAATAATAGAATACCTAATATGTATAAGCCCTTGAGTCTGAATCTAAAAATCAGATATAACATACCTAAAATATAGAGAGGTAACCAAACTTTAAATTCTGTTATATAAGGCATCAAAAAGTCTGTTATTGGATTTGACAAGCCAGAGTTAATGAATTGGAATACTAGCTTATCTAGTTCTATTAGTTCATTCATAATATTTATGGAATATCTAATTTATATTATTAAATTCTGTATTATCTTTTCGCAAATGTTTCTTAACTATAATTGAAAAAACACAAATGACGATTATTAAAGTTAAATACATAATGACTATTTATCAAATGATTAGTACCCTAATCGTAAAATAAATAGTAACTGGGTCGTTCCGAATTTATTTTTAGAAATATTTAAAATAGTAAATGAATATTGAATTATCTATTAAAAAATTATTCTATTCTTTTTTTAGAATAATATTCAGAAATAAAAATATAAATAAACCCTTAAAAAAGGGAGAGGTTACTAATGTTCTAGTTCTTAGATACGACGCCATTGGAGATATGATAGTTACTTTGTCTGTTTTGAGAATGCTAAAACAATTAATACCCGAATCGAACATTGATATAATAGCTTCAACTCGTAATATTAGTATTTTGGATTCCGAGTCGATAGTAAGAAATAAATATGTACAACCAGTTGGTTTTTTCAAATCATTAATTCAGGCTTTGACAATAAGAAAGAATAAATATGATTTAATATTGTCTCTAGTTTTGAATGATACAACCAAAGCTGGACTTATTGCTAATCTAGCTGGGACACAAAAGACTACTAAAGCCGTTATAGAGCACAAAAAAAGACGTGATATTTATTCTGCATTATTCAACTTACAAATCCCACTTCATGAATTTAGAAAAAAGATTACTATGCTGGAACTGCAATGTAAATTTGTGGCTGAAATATTCGGATTGAATAGCTATGAAAATTTGATAGTTAATAAAATGAGTATTAGTAAAGTTGATAGGGAATTTGCAGAAAGAAAGACTAATGGTTTGACTCCTTTTATTATTTATAATATTTCATCGGGTAATGATTATAGAACATTTTCAACTAATAAGAATGTTGAAATACTTGACAAAATAATTCAGGAATTAACGGAGTATAATTTAATCATTATTTCGGCTCCGAATGATGAACGAAAAGCAAAGGAAATAAGAGATAAAGTGAATAGTAATAGAGTGAAAGTTTGTGATTCTATGAGTTTGACTCAAGTTACTGCAGTTATCGATTTGTCGACTATTGTATTTACTCCAGATACATCAATTGTACATATTGCCTCTGCAACACAAACACCTGTTTTTCTTATATATAGTTTACTTTCTTCACATGTAGAAGAATGGTTACCTTTTGGTGTTCAGTTTGCTTATGTTAGAACTAAAACTAGAGAACCAATTGAGAATATAGAAACAAATGAAGTTGTTGATGGATTTCTAGACTTCGTGAAGGATTTAAAATGAAAATAGCTTATAACGCAAAATTTCTATTTGGCAGAAGTGGTATAGAGACTTATACTAGAGAGATAATAGGGGGCGTAATAAACCAATACTTAGATATAGATGCAAACTTAATTACCTCCTTTAATAGGAAAAAAAAAATTGAAAACTACTTCGGTAATAAGCCTAATTTGAATGTGCTTAATATACTTCCGCATGACCAAATAATTGGGAATTTGGGGAGACCATTAGTCAAGGTATATGATGAGTTGACTTACAAGAGGATTGCGAAGCAAGTTGATTTGATTCATTTCACTCATTCATTCGGCTTCCCGAAAGTTGAAAATTCAATAACAACCATTCATGATTTATTCCCACTTTATTATGATTGCGATGTCGATAGAGATTATTTCAGAAAATGTATTGAAGATACACTTAATTACTCAAGGTCAGTTATTGTACCTACTCAGAATGTCAAAGAGGATATTCTAAAATACTATGACTATGAGGAAGATAGAATAAACGTAATTTATGAAGCAGCCAACCCTGTATTTAGAATTACAGGTCAAGAGTTTGATTTGTATGAAAAATACAACCTACCTGAAAAAGAATTTTTACTCTACGTAGGTCGATATGAGGAAAGAAAAAATATAGAAAGGATAGTCTCTGCGTATTCTAAATTGGATAGCGATATAAGAGAGAAATATAAGTTAGTACTTGTGGCTAATGGGATAGAAAAGCATCTAACGGGTTTAACTAGTCATATAGAGCAAAACGATTCTAAAAATATATATCATTTGAAAGGATTAGATATTGAGGAGCTGATACAATTTTATAATAAATGTAAAGTGTTTGTATTCCCCTCATTTTTTGAAGGATTTGGGCTACCAATAATTGAGGCAATGCAATGCGGAGCTCCAGTTATCACTTCCAATACTTCATGTTTGCCTGAAGTGGGTGGAGAGGCTGCTGTATTGATCGATCCGAATAGTGTTAACGAATTACATGAAGCAATGAATAGAATAATTACAGATGATGAGCTTCATACAAAGCTAAAGAATGCAAGTATTAAAAGAGCAAAGGATTTCAGTTGGTCAAATGCAGCAAAAGAGACAGTAGAAGTCTATAAAAAATTTAGTTAATGAAATTGTATGAAAAAATGGTAATATCAAATGAAAATTAGTGGATTCTCATTCGTCCGAAATGGAGTTAAACTTTATTATCCTGTAAAAGAATCAATAGAATCTATACTTCCAATATGTGATGAATTTATTGTTGCAGTTGGCAAAGGTGATGAAGATGATAATACACGAGAAGTTATAGAGTCAATCAATTCACCTAAAATTAGGATTATAGATACCGAGTGGGACACCCATCATTGGAAAAAAGGTGCTATCAACTCTATTCAAACAAATGTTGCACTTAAAGAATGCACAGGTGATTGGTGTTTCTATGTGCAAGCAGATGAAGTAGTCCACGAAAAGTATTTACCTATCATTAAAAATCGTTGCGAAGAATTATTAGACAAAAAAGAAGTAGAAGGTTTGTTATTCAAATACAAACATTTTTGGGGTGACTATGAGCATTATAATCAGAGTCATGCTTGGTACCCTGAAGAAATTCGCATAGTCAGAAATAACCCCAATATTTACTCTTGGGAATCAGCACAGTCATTTAGAGTATATGACGAATACAAAGATACTCATCAAAGAGAAGGGACACGTAAACTAAAAGTAGCTAGAGTAGATGCTGAGATATATCATTATGGTTGGGTAAGACCTCCGCACCTTATGAAAACCAAACAAAAGGCATTAAATTCTGTCCATTGGGGAGCAAAAAAAGCTGAAGAAGACTATGAGCAGGGAGTCAAGATTTTCGATTATGGACCTCTTCAGAAATGTGATGTTTTCGAAGACACCCACCCAGCAGTAATGAAAGATATGATAACCAGAATGGATTGGAAAGATAAGCTTCAATACAGCGGTAATGCTGACCCTACAAGAGAACCTCATAAACATGAGCGTTTCAAATATAGAATGCTTTCCTTCATTGAGAATAAGTTGCTTGGTGGTAGAGGTATCGGTGGATTTAAAAATTATGACCTAGTGAAGGATAAGTAACTCAATGCTGAAATCTTTCATCAGAAAAGCAACCGAACGCAAAGATGAACCAATATTGGTAAAAGGGAAACTAGAAAATTTCCAAAATCCGAAGAAGGTTCTGATACTTCGTCAAGATAGAATAGGCGATGTATTAGTTTCGATTGCTTTTCTTAAAAAGCTAAGAGTTATACTACCAGATTCGCAAATTGATATCGTTCTTAGCCACAGGAACAAATCAGCGCAGTTCGCCATAAAGGAAAGCATCGATAATAGCTTTGTTTTGGAAAAAGGGATAGCGGCATATTTCAAGATTCTAAGTGAATTAAGAAAACAAGAGTATAATATTGTCATCGACCTCTTGGATAATGCTTCCAGCACTTCTTCAATATTGACTAGTTTTACTAAAGCCAATATAAAATTGGGTTTTGAAAAAGAGAATAGGAAAGTATATTCACATATAGTAAGATTACCAAACAAGAAAGAAAATCATATTATTGAAAGATTAAATTCATTACTTTTGCCATTTGCAGGAAATGTGAAAAATGAAGAATCATTGTCGTTTAATTTGAGCTTTGATAGTCAATCGAAAGCGATAGATTTGCTAGGCGTAAAATCTAAGAAATTCAGATTAGGTATTAATCTTTCAGGTTCTGATGATTCTAAAAACTGGGGTACAGGCAATTATATCGGTTTTATTGAAGCCCTAGAAACGTTAAAAGAAAAGTTAGAGGTTAAGGTATTCACTATCAAAAACAATGAAAAGCAGTTGAATGAGATAACAGAGAACCTTCCAAATGTAGCTGCACCATTTGTAAACTCTTTCGAACAGTTTACAGCTATGATGAGTACCTGCGATATTATATTGACTCCTGATACTTCTGTAGTCCATCTGTGCTCGGCTTTTGATATACCTTGCATTGCATTATATACTTATAGTAATAATCCGAATGTAGGTATGCCCTGGGAACCCAGAAGTAAACACAGTAAAGCATTAAAGATTTCTGATAAACAAACATTGGGATTAATAAAAATCACCGATGTATTAGCAGCATTAAACCAAATAATAGAGGAAATAAATGATTAATTTTTTTGATGTAAATTTTGATAGAGTTGTAGTTCACAAAATAATACCAAAAACTAAAGATACAGATTCGGGAAATACTTTAGTTGCGGACCACCTAGTAGAAGTATCTCCGCAGACTATTCAAACAATACAAGATAGATTGTACGACGCGGCTTCGTCTTCCAAATATTTCCAACTTGCGGTAGAAGATAGCACCGAATCGGGATTCTTTGGATATGCTAAGGATTTACACGATAGCAATGATCAGAGATTTTTAGAATATACTGGGAAAATGGCTGAATTAATGGCCGAATCTATGAAGACGGGGACAATACCAGGTGGCTACCTAATAGTAGTACAAGGGAAGACTGAACGAACAGAAAAGAAAGTAATAGTAGCGATCAAAGCAGAAATGCACGATGCTATGTCATTCAAGAATAATGAGATTAATCTATTGGAAGATGTATTCTTAAGCCCTTCTAAAAAATTCTTCAAATTCGGTGTTCTATTCGAATATAATGAACCTCAGAAAGAGGATTTTACTGAATTCGAATTCCCAAATAATTTATGGGGAGCTTTTATATTCGATCAGCAATTCCGTCCAGAATCATCACTAGCAGAATATTTCTACCGTGATTTTCTAGGTTTCACTACTGAGATGAACCCGAAAATACAATCTCGTAGATTCTACAACGAAACTGAGAAATTCATTTTGGATAATGTATTGGAGCTGAATAATAAAACCGATATGCTCAATTTATTGGACTATGAGTTTACTCAAAACACAGGCGAGAATGATATTTCACCTCGTACATTTGCAGATACATACATACACGACGAAGTTCTAAATCAAGAATACAAGGAAGATATAGCTGAATATCTACCTGCGATCATAGAAAAAGACAGCAGTTTGATAAAATCTAAATTATTCAATAAGCGTATAAACTTCCCAAATAATATAAAAATAGCTGGCTCAAAAGACGCAATCGATGCAAATGTGGAGATAATCACGAATGAGGAAGACCTCCGTGAGCTTTCAACACTGCAAGACGGCTACACTATTATCAAGATAAAGGGAAGACCTTATGATAAGTAGGGTTTAATAATGACATTAACTGAGTATAAAATGGAATATTTTATTACAATGTCAATAATGATTGCCATATTAACTTTTTTTACTAATTGTAAGTCTGAGGAAAGTAAGGGTGAATCAATTGAAAAAAATAAAAATTTTGGTATGCAATTAATAGAAAATGGATTTTTAGATTTTTCTGAGGCATCCGACTACGAAAAATTAAATGACGGGATAATAAAATCTTTTAATATTTATGAAGAATCGAATAACAGAATAGCACACATAGATGCTGAAGAATTAGCAGAATTTAGTTTTGATTTCTTTCTACCACAATTACAGAGAATTTTGAATAAACGAAATTTTAAGTTAAAAGTCCAAACAGCTGAGGATTATGAGATATCAAATGATATATATATAAATGACGAGAAGATAAAGTTATATACGAAAGAAGAGATGGAAAAATATTCTTTCTGGGATACAGGAGCAAGAAACTTTTTTAATAAAATAAACGAATTATTGTTACAAGATGGTATAATTGAAAAATTTTATTTATTATATGATGGTAATG
>JBFHKR010000007.1:0-40799 GCA_041595255.1 Chlorobiota bacterium | reverse complement strand
TATCTTGGGTTTGTTTACTACAAGAAAATATAGCTAAACTTAGAAACAATATTGAACTTATTTTCAATAATTTTTTCATTTTCTTAATTCATTTCTCCAAGAAACCTTAGTTATTTCCCTACTGATTAGGATATTAATTATTCAATATATGAATTTCTGTTGTAAAAGTCCAAGTTTTGATTATACAGCGATATTTCCTAGATTCTTCTAACGCTTGCAGCGTTATCAGAATGACTGGACTTTTCTTAGGCTGTCGGCCTTACCCCCTCTTGCCTTTTAGGGAGAATACATAAGCAAGTACTTGAGCCACGGCTTTGTATAGATTTTCTGGGACTTCCATGTCTATTTCTACATTGAAAAATAGTGTTCGTGCTAGTGGTGGGTCTTCTACTATTTGTACTCCATTTTCCTTTGCTACTTCTCTTATTCTAGCAGCTAAGAAATCGGCACCTTTGGCTACTACTCTTGGAGCACCCATATTTTTGTTATCATATTTTAAAGCGACTGCAAAGTGAGTTGGGTTAGTCACAACTACGTCAGCATCTGCTACATTTTGAACCATCATCTTTCTGAAACGTGAGCGAATTAATCCTTTTAACTTACCTTTTACGTGAGGGTCACCCTCCGATTGTTTCGTTTCGTCTTTTACTTCTTGCTTAGTCATCTTCATATCTTCTTTGTGTTTCCATTTCTGAAACATCAAATCGCTTACAGCTATTATAATATATGCTAGCCCTACTCCAAGAACAATTTTGAAACTCAGATCTCCCATTATCTCAATAAGTGCAGTGTAGTTTTGCAGAGGAATAGTCACTATTGCTTCCAAATCATCATAAACTATCCACATAATAACGGCACCTAGCAAAATGACTTTGGCAACACTTTTTAATAGCTCAAAAAATGATTGTGAGCTAAAAAATATTCGCTTTAGCCCCGAACCAATTTTGAATATTTTTTTATAAGTCTCAGGGTCGGTCCATTTTTTTGTTGCTACTGTAAGTCCTACTTGGCTTATCTCTGCAGCAAGTATAAGGAAAGTGAACAAAAGTAACAATGGCAGTATAAGCGAAGCAATAAAAGTAATTAAGTCGGGATACATTTTCAAAATATTTGCTTCAGTTAGCTTAATACTCCAAGCATTTCGAAACGAATAATCGAAGAATTTGATCATCTTAGTATATATAGTAGCTCCAAAAACAAATAGAGCCATACCACCAATGAGAACCATAACTGAAGTGGTAATATCGGTACTCTTAGATACCTGCCCCTTTTCTTTTGCCTCACTAAGCCGCTTGGGGGTCGCGGACTCGGTTTTTTCTTGGCCTTCCTTATTCTCAGCCATTAGGGCACCCTCATAGGATTAAGCGAAATAAGGGCATCTAAGAAATCGCCTTGTACAGAAGTCAATGCACTTTTACTAATAAGAACAAATGCAGGTAACGAAACTGTTAACATTATCAATCCAACCATTACCTTCATCTGAAAACTGAGCACGAAGACATTAGTTTGTGGTGCTACCCTTGCTAATAAGGCAAGTCCGAGGTTTGTAAGGAATAATGCTATGAGCAGTGGTGATGCAAGCTTTACAGCTAGTATAAAAATAGAAACAGCGGTAGTACCAAGTAAATCGAATGTAGTCTGAGTGAAAACCATTGAATCTAGGGGTAATACTCTGAAACTATAGTAAATGCCTTCTATTAAGAAATGATGCCCATTCATAATCAGAAACAACATAAGTATAATTAACTCATTGAACTCACCAACTAGAGTAGGAGTGGAGGCTTCTCTATCGAACAGCGCACCTGTCTGATACCCCATCTCCATATCGACTAATCCACCCGCAAATCTAGCAGCTGTAAAAGGTATATTAGCAACGAATCCCAAAAGAGCCCCTACCATAAATTCCTTTATAACTAACATTACTAGATTGAAAACATTGAGCCCTATTTCGGGTTGCTCTTGCCAAAAAGCAGAGGTAATTATAACCGATAGTATGAGAATTAGAAATATTTTCATCTGCGGGACTATTGCAGAATTCTTGAAGAAAGGTCCTGTCGTAAATAACCCACTCACACGTACAAGTATAAGCAAACCTATTATAAACTTTCCTTCTAGATAGAAAAGGGTTAGTGAGTCTAACATAAGCTCACCCCTACGGACCCATTTTTTCTATCATTGAAAACATTTCGATCGTAAATGTCTTCATACTAGAAATCATAAATGGGAATATTAGGATTGTAACTAGAAAAACAGCTATTACTTTAGGTACAAAAGTCAGAGTCTGCTCAGAAATAGAAGTAGCAGCTTGGAATATAGAAATTATAAGGCCTACTACAAGCGACACTAATAGTATTGGCCCACAAACTATCATAATATAGTAAAATGCTTTTCCTGCTATTTCTGTTACCATCTGATCAGTCATTTTTTCACCTATTGTTGCATAATACTTTTCATGAGAGAGTCTATTACAAGATACCAACCATCTACTAATATAAACAGTAATATTTTAATCGGCAGAGAGATTAACTGGGGAGGTAATAGGAACATACCTAATGACATCAAGATACTAGCTATAATCATATCGAGCACTAGGAAAGGTATAAACAATAAGAACCCGATCTGAAATGCTGTTTTGAGTTCACTGATAGCAAAAGCAGGTATTACACTCCACGTAGATACTTCCGATATATCGTTTGGTTTATCTTTACCGCTTAGCTTGATGAACAATCCCAAATCTTCCTCTCTCGTATGCTTCAACATAAAGTTTCTGAATGGCAATACAACCGCATCTAAAGCCTCGTCTTGAGTTATCTGGTCAGTCATATACGGTTGTATTCCTTTTTCATTTGCCTCGTCTAGTACAGGTTGCATAACGAAAAATGTGAGGAACAAAGCCAAGCCTGTTAAAAGCTGATTAGGTGGCTGAGAGTGAGTACCCAATGCCTGTTTCAGAAAACTGAACACGACAATTATCCGAGTAAAGCAGGTCATCATAATAAGAATAGAAGGTGCTAATGCTAATACTGTTATAACACCAAGAATTTGTAATGTTAAGACCAAATCATTTTTATCATTGGACCCATCGACACTTACTGAAAGTTTAGGTAGAGATATACCCTGGGGTTGATTTTGCTGTGCAGTCGCTTTCTCTACCATCGTGGCAGAAAGTACAAAGAATACCGCAATGGCAATTATATATCGAAAAAAATAGTTCATCCTGAATATTAGCTTCCTTTGTACTACTAGTTACAATTGATGTGCCAAATAAAAAAAGCCCCGATAAACAGGGCTTTTCACGGCATTATTCCTTTTTGTGCTGCATTAACTCATGACTTATTGCACAATATTAATCATTTTAAGATTTGTATTGTCTTTATAGATACTTTATCATTTTCAATTAATAAAAGATAAGTTCCAGACTGGAGGTCATTTTCGAATGTATAATTATTAGATTTTATTGATGATTGTTTCAATAATCGTCCATTGATATTATATAGCTTAACTACTTCTGCTATTTCTGAAGTTGTGATTCTTATATCATTGGCATCTATTTCTACATTGAAATCTTCTGTATCTTTTGATTCAACGCCAGAAGTTATACTAACCGGCAGTAGTTTATTGTAATTATCTAATATAATAGCATCCTCTACCATTATCAGATTGTTTAACTCTATATTATTATCAACTAATAAATATGCAACAATTCCAGGTTTATTGATTTCAAAGCTTCTATCAAAGCTACCAATTGTAAATTCTAGTTTATTGCTATTTAGATTTTTAATTATATGCGCTTCGGTACCTTCGAACAAATCACCAGGTATAATTGACTTAACAGTAAGATGTTCGGGGATTTCTGCTTTTGCAGTCATTGCTCTAAACTTACTATTCACCGAACTAAAGATTGGTATTTTTTTATATTTCGATTCATCTATAGTTTCTACTAGCCCTGTTGTAGTATTCTCACCAGTTAGACCAGTACCTTCGTTATGAGTCTTACTATCATTATGGAAAACAACCATACCATCAGCTACAGTTATAACACCATCACCATCACAATCAGCGAAAGTAGCATCAGCATTATCCCATACTAAAACTTTTTGTCCAGTCCACATAATAGTTGAGTTCTTTCTCTTGAAAGTCCTGCCATCATTTTGGATAGAGTTTCCTTCGAAATAAAGACCAATTTGATTATAATCTCTAGTGTCGACTAATCCATCATTATTACTATCGCCTGGCCATACATTTATAAAACTGTGTATATTTAATTCCAAAGGATCACTAGAAACTTCAACGTTAGTTTGACTACTATCAATAAATGCAGTTGCATAGAAATTAACAAAAGTAAAAATAAGTGCTTCTCGATTAGGTATATCATTAGATACGGCGAATTCCAAGTGCAGTATTTTCGGATTGTCGAAATTATTTTCGCCAATAGTTGTACCTGAGAATATACCAACATTCATAAACTTATCACCTGTACCAGGAATTTTCTTTGGATTAGTAATATAAACTGTACCATTATCGCCAAAATCACCGATTTTATATCCAGAAAAGTGAACATAATCACCAAAATTCCATTGAAGCTGGAATGAAGCGCTATTCACATTTTCTATTTCATCAATGTAAATATCAATTCCGAATTTGAAATTAGCAGTTACATGTCCGTATCTAGTAGAGTCCACATCGGTTCTCTCTATCCTAAGAGTTTGCGAATTAGCAGAAATGGTAATAACTACTAGTGCAATTATATATAGTATTATATTTTTCATACTTATATGCTATCAAGTCTTATGCCAAACGATGTCACTAGTATTTTACATAATATTTATCTACTGTTTTGATGAAAATTGATAAAATAATTAGTTGTTTGTTAAACCAAAATTATTCGCTTAGCGTCATTGATGAAAAAATATTCAACAATAAAAGAGATCAATGAAGCGAATAATACTTTTATCTTTATTAATACCATTTCTCAATCTTTTTTCACAAGAAGAATACACATTAAGTGGATATATAAAGGATAAATCATCAGGAGAGAGCCTAATAGGCGCCACCATTAGTATCAAAGATACTAAGCTAGGAGCAGTAACAAATGCTTATGGTTTTTACTCCCTAACACTTCCTAAAGGTAAGTACACTGCCACTGCTTCTTACATAGGCTTCGAAAAACTAGAAAAGACAATAGAACTGAACAAAGATACTAAGCTAAATATAGAGCTTAGTACATTGGATATTTTATCTGACGAAGTCCTAGTAACGGCGCAAAAAGCAAATAACAACGTGACTTCAATCGAGATGAGTACTCTTGAACTTAGCGCACAAACTCTTACACGTATGCCAGCATTATTAGGCGAGACAGATGTTGTGAAATCTATACAGCTACTACCAGGTATTGCTTCTGTAGGAGAAGGCTCGACAGGATTTAATGTGCGTGGTGGAGGAATAGATCAGAACTTAGTATTACTGGACGAAGCACCTGTTTACAACTCATCACATTTATTTGGATTCTTTTCGGTATTTAATCCTGACGCTGTAAAAGACGTAAAATTAGTAAAAGGAGGTATACCGGCGGAGTATGGAGGCCGATTATCTTCAATACTAGATGTTAGGTTAAAAGAAGGTAATAATCGAAAGTTTAATGTTGATGGTGGTATAGGAGCTATATTCAGCCGCTTAGCGATAGAAGGTCCTATTATTGAAGATAAATTGTCATTCTTAATTGCTGGACGTAGGTCTTATATTGATGTACTTGCAAAGCCTTTCCTTGCTGATGGATTAGAAGATAGTAAGTTTTATTTTTATGATCTGACAGCAAAGACTAATTGGAAGATTGACGAGAGTAATACTCTATTCGCTTCAGGATACTTTGGAAGAGATGTTTTCGGAGCAGGTTTTGGTTTTGATTGGGGTAGTCAGACTTTTACTACAAGATGGAATCACTTATTTAGTGACAAACTATTCTCGAATCTAACCTATTATTATAGTAACTACGACTATAAACTACAGTTCGGCGAAGACGACCAAGATGTATTCAAATGGCAGGCAAATATTGTTACACAATCAGTTAAATATGACTTAGAGTATTTCTTTAGCCCTAAAAACAATATTGATTTTGGAATAGAAGCTCTTTATTATGACTTTGTACCTGGTAATGCTGTTGGCGTAAGTGACGGTATCTCGGTACCGATTAGTTTAGATGAACAGTTTGCAGGTCAATTATCCGCATATATTGGACAAGAAATTGACGCATCAGATGATTTATCATTCAAATATGGGTTAAGAGGTTCATATTACCAATACTTAGGACCTGGAACAGCTTATTATTATGGCGACACGACCGTAGGAATATCGAAACCATTGATTAGTGAAGAGAAGTTTGATGATTTTGCTAATATAGCTGATTATTTTAACTTAGAACCTAGATTCTCAGTAAAGTATCAAATAAATGAAGAAAGTTCACTAAAAGCAAGTTATAATAGGATGGCACAATATGTTCATCTAGTTTCTAATACGGCTGCTTCGTCTCCTTTAGACGTATGGACACCCACGACAAACAACATAAAACCGGAAATTGCTGATCAAGTAGCATTAGGATATTTCAAGAATTTCGATGATAATGAGTGGGAGACTTCAGTAGAAGTTTACTATAAAGATTTGAAAAATCAGATTGAGTATAGAAATGGTGCTGACTTACTTTTAAATGAATATCTGGAGGCTGACTTCTTGAGTGGAGACGGAAGAGCTTATGGAGCTGAGTTTTATATAAAGAAAAACAGTGGTGATTTGACTGGATGGATTAGCTACACATTAGCAAGAACAGAACGACAAGTAAACGGAATTAATAATAGCGATTGGTTCCCTGCTAGATTCGATAGAACCCATAACTTGAGTATTGTTGGATTTTACGATTTATCAAAAACTTGGAGCCTATCTGCTAACTTTATCCTTTCATCAGGGACACCAGGAACTTTCCCCACAAATAGATTTGAGTGGCAAGGGTACTATATCCCACATAATGAAGAAGGTTCAAGAAATAATTTCAGAATACCTATGACACATAGATTAGATTTGTCTGTAACTTATGACCCAGAGGATGAACCAAATCAGTGGTGGACGGGAAAGTGGGTATTCTCTATCTACAATGTGTACAATAGGAAAAATCCTTATTCTGTTTACTTCCGTAACAATGAGAATAATCCAGCAGTAACTGAAGCCGTAAGGTTTGCAGTATTTGGCTCGATAGTTCCGGCTATCTCTTATAATTTCAATTTTGATGTAGATAAACTAATAAATGACTAATATGAAAAAATTAATATTAATACTATTCTCAGCCCTACTATTCACTTCTTGTGAAGACGTAATAGATGTAGATTTGGAAGAGGGAAAACCACAACTAACTGTTGATGCTATATTAACAAACTTAGACGAACCACAATTTGTTCGTTTAACTTTATCGGGGAACTATTTCGATGCTTCTTCTGTAACTCCTATTACGAACGCTTTGGTAGAGTTAACTGATAGCGACGGCAATAATTATACTTTCAAATCACCTGATGAAAATGGCAAGTATGAACTTGATTCACAATTCGACAGTCTCGTTGTTGGCAGAGAATACTATTTGAAAGTAACTTACAATAATGAAGTTTTTACTTCTAAGAGTGTAGTCAGACAAGTGCCAGCTATCGACTCAATAACTTGGAGTCGTGAGAACATCCCGTTTGGTGATGTTGACTCTATATGGGCAGTACAGTTTTGGGCATATGATAATCCTGGACTTGGTGATGCGTATTGGGTGAAGGCCACAAGAAATGGAGTAGTAAAAATCTCGCCTCAGAGTATAACTGTTGCTTATGACGGCTCTACTGGTAGGGGTGCTAAAACAGATAACATACCATTTATCTTACCAATCAGAGCATCAATAACTCCGGGTGGGTTTGCAGGGCCGCCAGATGGAGAAGAGTTTGTTGAAGTAGGAGAAACCGTCGGAGTCCAACTCTTTAGTATCTCATTAGATTTCGCTGAATACCTTACAATATTGCAGGACCAACTGAATAATGGTGGATTATTCGCAAAGCCACCAACAAATCTGCCTACTAATATTTCAAATCAGAACAGTAATGGCAGCAAGGCACTCGGCTGGTTCGAAGTTTCTAATGTTTCTACTGATTCTGGTGAGATAAGTTGGGAAAGAAGTAATAATAGAAAGTAAGAAGACAAAAGATTAAATAATAAGAAAAGAGGAATACTAATTAAAAATTGTATTCCTTTTTTTTTACGTTTCTCCTAAATAAACTTAAATTACTATCTCAGAAAACCCGCAAATAGAAATTGAACATAAGCAACAAAGATAAAGCAATAAAAACAACCTACTTGAGTATAGTAGGTAATATACTATTGGCTATTGTCAAAGGTTTGACCGGGTATTTCGGGAATTCGTATGCACTAATAGCAGACGCTATAGAGTCCACAACTGATGTATTCGCCTCATGTTTAGTACTATTTGGAATCAAATATTCTACACGCCCCCCTGATGATAATCACCCCTACGGACACGGCAGAGCTGAGCCATTGATTACATTTGCAGTAGTAGGGTTCTTACTTATCTCTGCAGCTTATATTGCTTATGAGAGTATTTATAATATTACCACTCCTCAAATAGCACCTGAAAGTTTCACACTATATATTTTAGCCGCAATTATAATATGGAAAGAAGCATTCTATAGAATAGTATCTCGAAAGAGTGATGAGACAAATAGCACTTCACTAAAAGCTGATGCATGGCACCACAGAAGTGATGCAATTACTTCACTTATTGCGTTCATTGGTATTTCCGTTTCTATTTTCTTTGGAGAAGGTTACGAAACTGCAGATGATTGGGCAGCTTTACTTGCATCTGGGTTTATAGTTTACAATGCGTATCTGATATTCAGACCCGCATTGAGTGAAATCATGGACGAGCATCTTTATGATGATTTTATAGAGGACGTAAGACAGATTTCCGCTACAGTAGAAGGCGTTGTGGACACTGAAAAATGCTTTGTTCGTAAGATGGGACTTACTTATCACGTAGATCTTCATCTAATTGTAGATGGAGAAATAAGCGTAGTTAAAGGTCACGATATAGCCCATCGACTAAAAAACGAACTCCAACGCCAAATCCCAGAAATCTCAGATGTACTTATCCATGTGGAGCCTCAGTAAGTTCCAATGTTTATTTATTAATCCGGACCACCTTTGCCATTTCCCCATTATCCTACTTACTAGCTTTGACGACATATTTATTTATTTCTAAATAACAAAATCCTCTTTTTATTTAATTGGAAAAATCCGTTCAATAATCACCAACGTATATGTCATGTAATTTTTCTAACTAATTAGTAGGATTCTAATGAAAAAAGTATTTGTCATAATAAGTGTTGCATTATTAACCATGAGCTACACTGCACAGAGTCAAATGGATTTGGGTGGTATGATTGGAGCTAACTTTGCTTCGGTAGATTTGGAATCATCTGAGAATATACAATCAGAGAACCGCTCTGCTATAGCAATTGGGCTATTCACAAATTTTCAAGCGAACGATTTTCTAAGTTTACAAATTACACCTATGTATATACAGAAAGGTGGGCACGGAGACAATCTCAAATTCTCAGATTTTACTGCTGATTATTTCGAGATCCCAGTTTTAGCCAGAGGAAATTTTGATCTTGGATTATTAAATCCGTATGTACTACTAGGCCCGAGTATTGGATTCCAATTGAACTCTACAGTCACTTCGGACGGTGTAGAAATCTCAGACAAATTAAGTAGTATGGACTTCTCTCTACAATTTGGAGCGGGTTTGGAATTAGAACTAGAAGGGCTTTCTATATTTGGTCAATTCACCTATGCCTATGGTATGACAGATTTGAATGGTGATGGTAATATAGAATTCATAGATCAGTTATACACTCGTGGGATAGCATTATTTGCTGGAGTGTCAGTACCTTTAGGCAAAGACTAATAACTCACTTTTTAACAAAACATAAAGGTAAAAAATGAAAAAATTAATATTAACTCTGACAGTAGTTTTTCTTTTATTTGGCTACAAAGCATATTGTGAAGTAGATTTTGGTGTGATTGCCGGGGTTAATTCTTCCAGTTTAAAAATAGAACCAGCAGAAGATTTCGATTAGAAGGTCGTACTACTTTCGGTGCGGGTTTATTTATGAATTTGCAAGCAAATGATTTTCTTAGTTTGCAGGTTACACCAATGTACTTGCAGAAAGGTGGTAATGCTAAAGTAGATTTTGATTTTCTAGACTACACAGAGTATAGAGCAGATTATCTGGAGATTCCAATTTTAATTCGTCTCAATTTTGATGCAGGAATGATAAAGCCATATCTATTGGCTGGACCAAGTCTTGGTTTTCAACTAAATTCGACATATTTGAATAGCGATGGAGAGGAAGTCGATATATCAAATGATACAAAGAATTTAGATTTGTCATTAGTCTTGGGTGCAGGATTAGAAATCGAACTAGACAATTTATCTTTATTCGGTCAATTAACATATAATCATGGATTATCTAATCTCGATAATTCGGATGGAATATTAGATTTCACTGATGAGATATATACGCGTAGTATTGGGTTTTATGTAGGATTGTCAGTACCTTTGGGTAAGAAATAAAATAAATAGTTTTTATACTTACTAGCAATACCTCCAATATAGCTAGTAGAAAAAACGAAAGGCTGTCTTCTATTTTGAAGTCAGCTTTTTTTTATTTATTAATTATTTCGTTTTCATCAAATCTAATATTCCTAACTATATTCCTATTAATTCGTTAAATTTGTGGCTATATGAATTATAAATAATCAGAAAAAGAATGAATTACGATTTTAGCAAAATAGAGCCGAAATGGCAACAGAAATGGGTTGAAGATAATGTTTACGCAGTTAGTGATGATACTAGCAAACCAAAATATTATGTTTTGGATATGTTCCCCTACCCTAGTGGGGCAGGATTACATATAGGACATCCCGAAGGTTATACTGCTACGGATATTATTGGCAGATACAAAACTATGAAAGGCTTCAATGTGCTTCACCCGATGGGGTTTGATGCATTTGGATTACCTACCGAAAGATACAGTATGCAGACAGGTGTTCATCCGGCAGAAGCAACTAAAAAGAACGTAATCACTTTCAAGAGACAGCTGAATCTACTAGGGTTTGCTTATGATTGGTCTAGAGAAATCAACACGACTGACCCTAGTTATTACAAATGGACTCAGTGGATGTTTTTGATTATGTATAATTCATGGTATGATCATACAGAAGAAACAGCTAAAGACATAAGTGAATTAGAAATACCGAAAAATATAACCGATGACAAAGCTAAACAAGAATACATAGATAGTAAGCGATTAGCGTACATATCTATGCAGCCTGTTAATTGGTGCGAAGAGTTAGGTACCGTATTAGCAAATGAAGAAGTTGACGAGTGGAGAAGCAAAGGCTATGAGGTTGAGCGTAAACCTATGCGTCAGTGGATGCTAAGAATAACAGAATATGCTGAAAGGTTATTAACTGATTTGGATTTGGTTGAGTGGCCTAGCTCAACAATGGAAATGCAAAAACATTGGATAGGTAAAAGCAAAGGAGCTGAGGTAGATTTTACTTTATCTGGTATAGATGATAAGATTAGAATATATACTACAAGGCCAGATACTTTATTTGGTGCAACTTATATGGTAATAGCACCTGAACACCCATTAGTCGACAAGATAACTACGCCCTCACAGAAAGAGAAGGTTGAATCTTTTATCAAAGAGACTTCTCTAAAAACGGATTTAGAGCGAACCGAACTAAACAAAGACAAGAAAGGAGTTTTCACAGGTACTTATGCTATTAATCCAGTAAATGGTAAAGAAATCCCTGTACTTATCTCAGATTATGTGCTTATGGGGTATGGCACAGGTGCAATTATGGCAGTACCAGGTCATGATGAGCGCGATAATGAATTTGCTCAAAAATATAACATGGAAATAGTACAAGTAGTAAAACCTATAGACCATGAACATAATCCTGAAGATGGCGCATTTACTGATGAAGGTATAGCTATAAATTCTGCTAATGACAGTATTTCGTTGGATGGATTAAAGACATCCGAAGCTAAAGCGAAAATAATAGAGTGGTTGGAAAGCAATGATTTGGGGGAAGGTAAAATACAATTCAGACTAAGAGATTGGTTATTTTCAAGACAAAGGTATTGGGGTGAACCGATACCTATAATATTATTCGAAGATGGTACCAAAAGAGCTATGAATTTGGACGAATTACCATTAGAACTACCCAACGTACAGGAGTATAAACCAGCTGGGACAGGCGAGTCACCTCTTGCTACAGTTGAGTCTTGGGTGAATTATGATGACCCAGTAACTGGTAAAAGAGGAAAAATAGAAACTAATACGATGCCGCAATGGTCCGGCTCATGTTGGTACTATTTGCGTTATATTGATCCAAATAATGATGAAGTATTTGCTGATAAAGCAAAGCAGGAATATTGGATGGGAAAAGAAGGGGTTGATTTGTATGTAGGTGGTGCGGAACACGCCGTTCTTCATTTGTTATATGCTAGATTTTGGCATAAAGTGTTGTATGATTATGGTTACGTTACTAGCAAAGAACCATTCAAAAAACTATTCCATCAAGGTTTGATAATGGGAACAGATGGAAGAAAGATGTCCAAATCACTTGGGAACGTGGTTAATCCAGATGATGTAGTAAGGGATTATGGTGCCGATTCATTGAGAATGTTTGAGATGTTTTTAGGTCCTTTGGAGCAAGCCAAACCATGGTCAGAGACTGGAATAGACGGTATATTCAGATTTTTGAATAGAGTTTGGAGATTAATCGTATCAGAAGAAGGTGGTTTGAGTGAAAAGGTACAAGATATAGCCCCAACTGAAGATTTAGATTACGTATTGAATGAAACAATAAAAAAAGTAGGCGAAGACATTGAAAATCTTAAATTCAATACAGCTATTTCGCAGATGATGATACTAGTAAACGAATTTTACAAGACTGACATAGTTCCCAAAAATGCGATAACAGACTTTGTTAAGATTTTGTCACCATTTGCTCCTCATATAGCAGAAGAATTGTGGGAAATATTAGGTAAGAAAACAACAATAATTCACGCAGAATGGCCAGAGTATGACGAATCGAAAATGCAGAGGTCTTCTGTTGAAATGGTAGTACAAGTATTAAGTAAAATCAGAGCAAAAATAAATGTCGCTACTGGCTTGAGCCAAGAAGAAGTATTAGAAATAGCAAAAGAAGAACCCAACGTCCAGAAGTATTTAGAAGGTAAACAAATCAGAAAAGTTATATTTATACCCGATAAACTGATTAATTTGATTGCAAACTAAATAGAATATAATTGTTGCTCTTGTTACAAATGAGTAACTAAACTGTTACTTCCATATTAAGGAAAACCAATGAATTTAAGAAATTTCGATTACGATGAATTAATACAGTTATTTAACAATAATGATTTGCCTGATTACAGAGCAGAACAATTGTTTACGGCCCTCTACTCTAATAAAGTGGACAGTTTGGATAAAATAACAACTTTTCCAAAAGAACTACGTGCGGATTTGATGGATAATCATACGATTAAGTCATTTAAATCTATGAAAAAACAAGTCTCAGTTGATGGTTCTATCAAATACTTATTTACTATGGAAGATGGTAAAAGTATAGAAGCAGTGTTTATGCCATGGTATGACGACGCTGAGAAGACTAATATCCGCAATACACTATGTATTTCAAGTCAGGTTGGTTGTAGTTTGGATTGTAAGTTCTGTGCAACAGGAACTATGGATTTGGAACGTAACTTGGAGACTCACGAGATTATATCACAGATATTAGATATAGAACATGATTTGGGTACTAAAATAACGAATGTAGTATTTATGGGAATGGGGGAACCATTGCTTAATTATAAGAATGTAGCAAGAGCTGTTAATATACTTACCCATCCACTTACTGACCTTATGTCTAGGAGAAAAATAACAGTTTCTACTTCAGGCGTAGTACCTAATATCAAAAGAATGGCAAATCTTAGCCGACCTCCAAAATTAGCTATCTCACTTCATGGTACAACAAATGGGTTCCGTGATAAAATAATGCCAATTAATCTGAAAGCTGACATTACTGTACTAATGAATGCTGTAGAAGAGTACTATAGAAAAACGAAGCTAAATATAACCTATGAATATATTCCATTCGAAGGTATGAACGATACTATAGAAGATGCCAAAAGATTAGCTAAGATGTGCAAAAGAGTACCTTCTAGGATTAACCTTATACCATTCAATGATATATCATTCACAGAGCCAACTGGTATAGCTGAAACATTAAAACCAAGTAGTAGCGAGCGTATAGTCGAGTTTGCTAATGAGATACGCAGCTTTGGTGGTATCGTAACTATTAGAGACACATTTGGTAGCGATATCGATGCAGCCTGTGGTCAATTAGCTCTATCTACCAGAAATGAAAAGAGTAAAGAAAATTGAAAGTAAGTGTCATCATATTGCTTTTTTTAATTATTTCAAATTGTCTTATGGCAAAAGAAATAGATTTAAAGTTTGGTGAGACTTATGTATTTAAATTAAAAAATGGTGATATAGTTACTGGATTAGTAAATAATGAAGTTGAAGTAAAAGATTTTGGCAAGGGAATATCCGTTGATACGCAGTTAGGTGAGGCCGTAATATTCTATGATCAAATAGAAGAATATAGATTGGAAGAACAGCACTATAGACATTCTCATAGAGTGTATTTTATGCCAACGGCAGTCCCAATTGGTGATAATCACTTTATAGGAAATTTTGAATTACTTTTTTTATATGGTGGCTTTGGTATTATGGATAAGATATCAGTTACTGCTGGTAGGAGTATAATTCCAACAATTGCAAGTGAAGAACAGATAACCGATTTGAATGTAAAGTTCACCGTCATAGAAGAGGAATACGAAAATTTTGAAGGGAAACTTCACGTGGCATTGGGAGGAAATCTTGCGTTTATTAACAATGATAATAGATTTATCCATGCTTATGGAGTTGCTACATTTCAAAAGAAACGTTCTAGATTATCATTAGCTTTATTTTCGAAATTGGGTTCAGAAGATATTTACAGACCAAATTTCAGAGATAATTTCTTCGATATAAATTATGCTAATGGAGCAATGGGACTAGCAATTGGACTAGATACAAAATTTACCCATTGGCATGACATCCATTTTATAGGTGAAATGTGGAATGCGAATATAGCAAAGCCACAAGATACCGGAGTACTCTTAGGGTTCAGATTATCGAATACAAAATTTGGGGCTGACTTTGGGCTGGCATTTTTTACTACACCAGTTGTTGCACCATTTTTTAGCTTTGTTTGGACACCTTTTTAAATTGATTTACTTATATTTGCAAATACTAATAAAATAAAATTCGAAATGGAAAATACTAAAGAAATAATAGACCACGTATCTAAGCTTGCTCATCTTGAGTTTAGCGAAGACGAGCTCAAGGCTATAACTCCTCAATTCAGCAAAATTCTGGATTATATTGATGAACTTAGTAAAATTGATTTACAGGACGTAGAACCGATGACTCATGTCTTAGATGAGACTAATGTGATGCGTGAGGATCTAGTCAAAGAATCAATCTCTGTAAAAGATGCACTAAAAAATGCACCGAAGCATAATGATATTTTCTTCAAAGTACCTAAGGTGTTTGATTGAACCCCTATGAACGACAGATGACTGCAGTAGGTATAATTCCTGCTAGATTATCTTCTACGAGATTTCCAGGTAAATTATTAGAAAGGATCAATGGGAAATCATTATTAGAAATGGTCTATGAAAATGCCAAAAAATCTACAATTCTTGATAAAGTTATCATAGCAACAGAAGACAATAAGATAGTAGCAGAAGCTGAAGCTATAGGTGCAGACTATATACATACACCTAATACTTTTGCAACTGGTACTGATAGGATAGCCTGGGCTTATAGAAGATTAGACTTCGAATATGATATTATATTCAATATACAAGGCGACGAACCATTACTCTCTCCCAAACTAATAGATGATTTATTCATTGGATTTTCTACTTCATTATGCCAAGTTGGTACTTTAGTTAAAAGAATAACTTCCGAAGAAGACTTAGAGAACCCAAATGTAGTTAAAGTAGTACGAAATATGGACGGTGATGCATTGTATTTTTCACGTAGCCCTATTCCATATTATAGGAACAAGCCTCAAGATCATTTGCTGTTGAATCATTATTGGAAGCATATCGGTCTTTATGCATATCGTTCTGAAGCTCTAGAGCAGTTCTCAAGATTGGAACAATCTGATTTAGAAATTGCAGAAAGTCTAGAACAACTTAGATTATTACAGAACAATTCAAAGTATTACTGTATGGAAACTCAGGAAGAAATTATGGGGATTGATACACCTGAAGACTTTGAAAAGCTAAAAGAATTACTTTAATGCTTTTTCTTTTTTAATACTTCTTCCCTATTCAAATCTCGAGGTATATCATAATAATCGTCTTTCTTTTTACTAGGACTAGGGACTTCTGACTTTTCATTTTTGATAGCTTCTTTTATCAAATCTAAAGTCTTGTCTTGCTCTACTTTTCTAGCTAACTTTTTTCTTGCCTTTGATACTATTGGCTTTCTGGATTTATTTACCTCATTGTAAACTTGCTCGAAATATGCCAGATTATATCTATTAGAGAAATTTGAAATTTTAGGAGCATATTTTAGAATACTATAATCGTCTATTTTAAAAAGATTATCACTTGTGGAGACAATTCTACAAATACCAAGAGAATCAAGAGCATAAAAATAGTCTTTGATAGGAATACAAATTCTATTGCTTATATTCAGTACAGGCATTCCCATATTAAATATTACTCTTTGTTTGGCAACAAGATATGTCAAAAGGTTACTATTATGATTAAGTTGTAGAACTTTTCCGTCAAAGCTTATTCCTAAAGAGTCTCTTTTGAAATCATCTATAATGCATGAAGTCGTATATTCTAAGTCAGAATACTCATAACCCATGTTATTGATAACGTTTATACTTTTAAGTCGACCACTTTGATTAGCTACGGTAATTGTCTTCGATAATATACCGAATGGGAATAAGAGTAAAAATATAAAAAATGCCGACTTCATGTATTAGAAATCGGCATTTTATTTTAAAACTTTAGTCTTTAATTATAATCCAGGAGGACGGCGCATTTTTTGTCTATATTCTTCAACTGTTGATATAATTTCAACTAATTCTAATTTCATTATAAGAACTGAATTAGGTGGTATTTTTTGACCACTTCCCTCATCTTTAAAAGCCAAACTAGGAGGGATAACAAATTCATATATATCACCAACACCCATCATTTTAATAGCTTCTTGGAAACCATAGACAACACCTTCTATTGGCATTTCTAAAGGTTTTCCTTTCTCAAATGTATTCTCAAACACTTCACCATTCAATAATTCTCCACGAATGTTGATAGCAACAACCATATTATCAGCAGGCTTGGGCCCACTTCCAACTTTTATAGGTTTGTATTGTAATCCTGTAGAAGTTTCTTTCCACCCTTCTTTCTTTATATTTTCTGCTAAGAATTTAGGGCCCAATTCAATGAATGTCTCACCGATTTTTTTCATTTCTTGCATTTTGTTATTGTACCTAATTCTTTCCGTTTCGGTTTGAATCTTTTGAATTTCGGTCATGAGCTTCATTCTTTCTTCTTGACTTAACATAGGTTCTCTTTTTTCGAGACCATCTATAATACCAGCAATAAGATAATCAAAATTTACTCTACTATTTGCACTATCCATCATATTTATACCTGTGGTTATATCAAAACCAAATGTATAACTCATCCTATCAACCAAAGTTACAGGTTCTTGTAAGTCTTCTTTTCTCTCATATCCTTCATACTTCTTTGCAGTTTCATTGCTTTTACACGCAAATAGAAGAATTGATAAGAATATAATTGAAATTATTTTTTTCATATGTGTTCCTTTTTTTCTTTTTAATAACAGTTGAAATGCATTATTGTTTCAAATCTTCGTTATCTAAATTATAAACTATAGTAAATAGATTAATCTTTCTATACTGTTCACATACCATTTCGGCATATTTTTTCGAATAGTAAGAACCGATAGAATATGCGACCCCACCAGAAGTATTCACCCTAACCGTATTTGGTATTATTGTTTCTACAACTTCGTGATGTTCTAAATTTTGAGGTACTATTAGCACACTATATTTGTTCTCTTGTGCTTTACCATCAGTTGTATATTCTACTATTAGTCCTATTAATTCAGTTTGTATTAATTCCTCTTCATCACTAACAACTTCATCTGCAGTAATCAAAGCTTCAATCATACTTTGCATGTGCAACGCTTGCTCTTTAGGTGGACTAGTAGCTAAGTAATTAGTCATAGAATCGCGGAGAAGTATAAAATTGTAACTATCTCCATCTTTTCTATTCAGATTCATCTCATCTACTGAGTAATTAATATTCCATTCTTTTGCAAAAGCTTCAATAATCTCTCTTTCTTTAGGATCAAGATCATCATCTATCATAGCTATTTGGTGTAATATACTAATGATAATCTCTGCATTAGATGGCTTAAACATTTTCTTAAGTAAATAAGTTGATTCTTTTCGTTCTAATTTTAATGCTGATTTAGCTAATTGCCACAGATTTCGACTACTCTTACCTTTCACCCATAATCCCGTGGAAATTAGTAGGAAGACAAAAGATTCGATTAGATAGAGCGATGTATCAACTATTGATAACATATCGGTCTCAACCCAAATATAATAGAAGATCCACAACACACAATTACCTACTAGTAACAGGATACCAGCTATGGATTGCGAAGCAGCAACTTCTTCTTCATGCTTTCTCTTCCATATCTTATTTATTCGTAGATATACCTGAACGGTAGTCACGATAACAGAGACTTGAGTTAGCACTAATATTATGGAAATAAAATCTTTCATTCAATTCTGTAGCAAATTATTTTATAAAGATAAAAAAAGGCACTGTCAAATAAAACAATGCCCGCAAATTATATCTAATTTTCCTAATGAAATGTATTCGATTATGATTATCTAGTTACAATAAATTCTATGATCTGATTCATACCATTAGCAGAAATAGTAATAAAATAGACTCCCGATACCAAATCTGAAATATTAAAACTAAATTCCTTCTCACCAATTATTGACTTTTCACCTAATTCTTTTACTATTTTACCGTTTATATCTGTGATGTAGAACTTAGCATTCTCTTCTATCCTGGAGCTTACTCTTATTCTAAGTTCGTCATTATTAGTTGGGTTCTCACTAATTAATTTCGCCTCAAATTGGTCGACTATATCTGATATTTCAACTGATGATTGTGGGTCAAATACTAAGTTAGCTTGGATATAACCACCATCATCATTTCCTGAAATAGATGAAGTTGTAAAATTTCCATCGAAATCTATATTGTAATTATTCTCCGTTACTGGTATCAAGCCATCGTCTGTCATTTCGCCAGCATCACTTAAAACTTTTAGTCTCGCAAAATGTTCCCCTAGGCGAGTGTCGTTAGTATTAAAATCAAAAGTAATTGTTAGTTCTTTGGATGGCTCTAATATGTAATTTTTAATCTCATGAATACTCTGCCCAGTCTCTTCGACTCTAAAATTTGAAAATTGTTTGTAGTCAGGTGCCGTACTGTCAATCTCAATAGAATGAATAAATACATTAGAAGCGATAAGATTATCTTCATTATAAGTAACATTTGAAATTATTATTCTTCCCATTTCAGGATGCAATCCCTTCTGTATAAAATGGTCAGAGAATATCTGATTAGTAATAGATATATCAGGTTTAAAAACTTGATTTTTATTTACAAATGAGAACTTATTTTTTAATGTTATATCATCAAAATCAACTATTATACTATCTTCGAAATTAGAATTAATCCTTCCTGTATAGATTATAGGGATAATTATATCAGTTACTTTATCATTGTCTGGCGTAAGTTCTGGATATATTCTTATAAGTTCAAACTTTGAAATGTCATTTATTAATATATCACCTGAACAGTTAAG
The DNA here is from genome assembly GCA_041595255.1 of Chlorobiota bacterium. GTDB lineage: Bacteria > Bacteroidota > Ignavibacteria > Kapaibacteriales > UBA2268 > PGYR01. Next base: position 20,625 of record JBFHKR010000007.1, on the reverse strand, counting down.
AGCAAGCATATTCTTTTTTTCGTTTATAGCAATTCTATTATCACGGGATTTTACTTCAAATAAATTCGTCTTGAGATCCAATGGAGTACCTGTAGTTGGATCCGAAGAACCAGGAGATAATTTATTAGAAAGTCTTAACCCTTTTGAAGAATCAATTGCTCCGACTCGCATTAGTTCATAAGTAGGTAAAATTATAGTAGGTCCATTGGGATTAGGAGGGAAATGAAAATTACTTTCTTCAGCTATTAATAAGCTATAATAAAATAAGTGAAATGTAATTACTATTAAAGAATATATTTTCAAATTAAACCTCTCAAAATGTTGAAACTTATTAACCTACAATTAACAAAAAAAATGTTAAATTTGGTAGATAAATACTAAAAATATATGGTTAAATATGAAAAAGTACTTTTTTATCTTATTTATATTGGTTTCTTCGCCTTTATATTCTCAAAAATTAATCTACAATCAAAATTTTGATGGTAAATTAGAATTAAAAAACTTAACATTAGACGAACGTGAAGATAAGAAAGGTTCGTTGGAAGATGGTTATTATATTTTCCAATACATAGATGGAGATAATACTAAATTTAGTATTGAACTATTAGATATCAAGGATTTGGAGTCGAGTAACTACATTATAGAATCAAAAATAAAGTATGAAGATGGTGAAGAAGATATGCCGTTTGGATTAGTCTTGAATTCGAATAATAATGCCGATGATTTTTATTTATTTTCTATCTCAGACAATGGCTATTTTAGGATCCAATCATACTATAATGATGAATATCATGAGCAAGTAGGTTGGACAAAGACTGATGCTGTTGACGAAGGTGGTTGGAATGTACTAAGAGTAGAACGTATCAATTACATTGCGCGATATTATATAAATGGCGTGAATGTATTTAATGATGAGTACTTTATACCAAATGGTTATTGGTGTGGGTTTTTCTTGACTCAAGAAGGTCAAGAAATAGAAGTAGATTATTTGAAATTTTGGGAATCTGAAAAAACAATCGATCTAATTGATAATCCATTAACAGATATAGAAAAAGTAGTTCTTAAAGAACTTAATAGTGAAACAGATGAGTTATCACCTAGAATTGCACCTGATGGTAAGACTATATTTTTCACAAGGGACGATCACCCTGAGCATTTTGGGTCTAGTAATAACCAAGATATATGGTTCTCAGAATTGAAAAATGGCAAATGGGGTAAACCTCAGATAATGCCAAAGCCAATCAACAACAGCGGTTCGAATTCATTAATCACCATAACTCCGGATTATAACACTGTATATCTTTCAAATTTGTATGATAAAAATGGAGAGCCCGACGGTTCGGGTATGTCAATTTCTAGAAGAAATTCTATGGGGTGGGAAGTACCAACTAAAGTAGATATCGATAATTTTCATAATAGTAACCAATACGTTTCTTACTTTATGTCACAGGACAAAAAAATACTTTTTACAGGTATAGAGACTGAGACTAGCAGAGGTGGTATGGATCTATATATAAGTAAATTAGAAAATGATGGCAGCTATACAGAACCAGTAAATTTAGGAGATAATATCAATACTTTTGCTGATGACTTCAATCCGTTTTTAGCTGCTGATAATACTACCCTTTATTATATCTCAGCTGGTTTACCCGGATACGGAAGAGAAGATGTTTGGGTAACCAAACGATTAGATGATACATGGATGAATTGGTCTAAGCCAAAGAACTTAGGACCAGCAATCAATTCGAAAGGAAGAGAGTTTGCGTTCACTCTCACAGCCAAAGGAGATGAAGCATATATGGTTTCATACGAAAAGCTAGAGGGCTCTAAAGGTGCAGGTGATTTGGTTAAAGTACAACTTTCCAAATCAGCTCAACCCGATCCAGTAGTTTTAGTTTATGGCAAAGTATTGAATAAAAAAACGAATGAGCCAATAGCTGCAAACATAGAATATTTTGGATTAAAAGACGATAAAAACTACGGTAATGCAACATCTAATCCGGAAACCGGTGAATATAAAATAATCTTACCTCGAGGTGTTAATTACGGGTTCAAATCTAGTGCTAAAGGCTTCATATCTGTCTCTGAGAACTTAGATCTAACAGATTTAAAAGAATACAAAGAAATTGAAAAGAATCTATATCTAGTTCCAGTAGAAATTGGTCAGACTATTCGATTGAATAATATATTTTTCGATACTGGACTGGCTATATTAAGAGAAGAATCAGAGAATGAATTGGAGAACCTGAAGAAACTACTACTAGATAACAGTAAAATGACAATCGAGATATCAGGGCATACTGATAATGTAGGTAATGACGCCAATAATATGAAATTGTCTTCAGACAGAGCACAAGCAGTAGTTCAGTGGTTATTGGACAAAGGAATAAATCCAAATAGATTAACTTCAAAAGGTTATGGTGAAACTAAACCAATCGGAAGTAATTCCACCGAAGATGGGAAACAATTAAATAGAAGAGTAGAATTTACAATTATTACTCAGTAACTTTTTTCTTGAATTTATTAATATCATTGAGCAAATAGACTATACCAAATGCTTGGTAGATTGCAACAATGTAAACTGCAACATTGTTTTTTAATGACAACGAACTAGCGAATAAGAATACTATAAGGTATCCCAATAGGGATACCATAGTATGGTTAACTAACGCAATTACTTTCGATTCACCTTGATTTATTTTCGAATGAACTACAGTAAAAATAGCCAAAGGTATAAAAGATCCAAATATTGCTCCTATAGAAGCCACAATAAACCCAAAAATCAAAGTAGTTATTAAAGTGCCATCCGTTATCATTTGGTCACTCGCAACTATAGGTAGACCAATTAAAAGTAACAAGTTCGTTGTTATAATAGACCATATCCAGACTTTAGCAAACCTCTTAATATAAGTAGCTATATTAACCATATTAGTCATTATATGTTGTTATTACTTTGAATTCCATTTTTATCTTATTAGGGTTCTCCTTTCCTAATTCTGATTTCAAAATGGAATATCCACTCATTTCTTGTTTAACTCTTGCTTCTTTTATCCAGCCAGTATTCTTATCTAATTTTATTTCAGAACCAACTGTACCAGTTAACTGATAAGTATAAGGGGTAGTGTTGTTATAGCTCCCATCTTTAGGCTGATATGATATAAGTGTTCCAACTCCGGTAATCACGTAATTATCTTCAGTTTCATTCTCAAATTTATATAGTGTATTAATTCTAACTGGCATATTATTGTTCAGTACTGCCTCAGCTACCCATTGTCTACCTAATTCAACAGGTTCTGGAGGAAATATAGCAGTTATAGTCTCAAAGCTACTTTTAAAATTTTCTTTACCGAAAGAGTTCTTTAGATTTTCTTCAAGTTGCTTTTTCACAGTTGGTTCTAAATTTTGTATGGTTTTAAATGCTTTATCAAATAACCCTTCGAAATTAGTAATATCTACTATCTTACCTCTTTCTGTCATTTTTATACCAAATTTCATATCTCTGAGTGCAGCTAATAATATAGAAATATAATCATTCGAATCTTTAGGGTTTTCTGAACTATAAGCTACATCGTATCCTTGCATTGATATACCCATACTTAGACTATCATATACTACATCCATAGAGTAAATATTTTCTTTTTTTTCTATAACTTTGTAAGTCATACTTCCACTCATTGACATAAGCATATCTATCTCTTGCCCACTCTGTACCTGGTTTATAACAGATTTCGCATTCATAGTCTGGTGATATGATTCACCTACTTTTAAATCGAATTTAAGATCAGTTTTCGAATAAATAAGTTGATTAAAAAATAGAAATGATGTTAATATAATCAGTATTCTTGCCATAAAATTCATTGTGTCTTTTTATTAATACGGAATCTTTGTAATAAGCAATTTACGAAATAATAAGGATGTTATTAAATGGAGGAATTCTAATAACAATTAATTTTTCTCTTAAATTGCGTAATACAGAAAACGAATAACAAAAAAAAATGATTCCAATTATTAATATTAACGATTTCAACTACGATTTACCAGAAGATAGAATAGCGAAATACCCATTACAAAACAGAGTAAAATCGAAGCTACTAGTAGCTAATTCAACAGCTAACACTATCACTCATCACACTTTCGAAGATGTTATCAATCTATTACCAGATAATACTTCACTTTATATTAATAAAACGAAAGTCATCTCAGGTCGATTCTATATGGTCAAAGAAACTGGTGGTAGAGCTGAAATTCTATTAGTAGAGCCTATAGAACCCTCAAATGACCCACAAATAGCATTACAAGCCACAGGCACTGCTGTGTGGAAAGCAATTATAGGAGGTAAAAGAATAAAAGCTGGGTCGGTACTTAAAGAAATCAATGGGCAACTAAATGCTGAAATTCTCGAAAAAGAAGCTAATGAAGTGAAAGTTAAACTAAACTGGGAAAATGGTACTTTTTCAGAATTATTACTTAACTCAGGTGTATTACCTTTACCACCTTACTTGAATAGAGAATCCGAAGAGGCAGATAAAGAAAGTTACCAAACTGTTTTTGCTAAATATGATGGCTCTATAGCAGCACCGACTGCTGGACTACACTTTACAAATGAAATTCTAGACGAACTAAAAGCAAAAGGCATTAGATTAAGAGAGTTAACACTTCACGTTGGCCCAGGGACATTCTTGCCAGTTAGTACTGATAATATAAATGAACATAAAATGCATTCGGAGATGTTCTCTATAAATAAATCATTACTAAATAACTTATTAGAAGACTTAGAAGAAGAAAGAAAAATCGTTTGTGTAGGAACTACTAGTATTAGAACGGTGGAATCATTATTTTGGGCAGGTAATAATATAGAAGAGTTCAGTCGGACTAAACTAGTCAATCAATGGGCCCCCTATGAAAAAAATGAAGTGCTCTCGCCTATTAAATCGATAAATAACCTAATAAATATAATGAAAAATGAAATTCTTCAAGGAAAAACTGAATTAATTATTGTACCTGGATATAAGTTCAAATTCACAGATGGGTTGTTTACAAATTACCACGTACCAAAAAGCACATTACTCTTACTAGTATCAGCATTTGTAGGCGAGCAGTGGAGAGAGATTTATAAATCTGCATTGGATAATGATTATAGATTCCTTAGTTATGGCGATTCGAGTTTGTTATTAAAATAATTTACTCTTCATCGTCTGATTCAGGTTTCGGTACTACATCTACTCTGATAACTTTATCTTCAAGAATTCTATTTTCCATAAATTGCTCTATATCTTCCATTGTGATAGCATCGTATTTCTCAACTAGGTTAAATGCCGCTTCAGGGTCATTTTCAAACATTTCTTTTGTAGAAACTAAGTCAGCTATACCACCTGTTTTAAGGAAATTATTACTAATTGAAGTCTTTACATAATTCTTAGAACGTTCCAAATCTGATGCAAAGAACGAAGATTTCTTAGCACTAATTATTTCATTCATCATAGCTTCATATAGTTCATCGCAAGTAGTTGAGTTCTCATTAGCAATTATAAAGAATGTTAGTAGCGATGAGTTTTCTCTCTTATCAAAGAATACACCAGCGTGAGATGCTATTTCTTTCTCATAAACTAGCGAGTTATATAGCTTGGAGCTACGCCCACGAGCCATAATGTCCGTATAAACTTTAGCTACATAGTCCTCTCTACCCTCGGCGAATCCAGCACAGTGGAATGAAACAAAGACAGCACTATGAGGTACATTATCTTCATAACTTGCAACTCCACCAGTTAGTCGCATTTCGGGAACGAATTGATTTCTCTCAATTTTATCAGTTGTCCCATTTCCTTCGCTAAAATATTTCTCTATCAAATTAAAAGTAGGCTCTACTTCTACATCACCACAAATAGTTAGAACAGCATTTTTAGGTTTATAATATTTATTACGAAATTCATTTGCATCTTCTAAAGTAACGCTACGAACATCATCTATTAAGCCTTGAACTTCCCACGAATAAGAGCAATCATTTCTAAATGCAATCGTAGATAAGTGGTCTCTCCATTGCCCATAGGGTCTATCTATGACTGTTTGGTATATTTCTTCAGTTACAACATCTTTTTGAATATCTAGTACGCTCTGATGTAATTCAAAATTATATAATCTATCTGCTTCTAACCATAAGGCAAGTTCAAGTTGAGTTTTGGGAACAGTCATATAATATGTAGTCCAATCATAAGTAGTATAAGCGTTATTAGTGCCACCAGCTTCTGAACAAATTTGATCAAACTTTCCTTTTGGTACATTGGGAGTACCTTCGAACATCAAATGCTCGAATAAGTGAGCCAATCCTGTTTTACCTATTTTTTCATCTTTAGATCCAACTTGGTACGAAATATTAACAGTTACAATTGGGGTAGTTGTTTTAGGTATAATAACTGTTCTTAATCCTGATTTGAATTGACGCTTAAAAACTTCCATTTGACAAATATATAATAATGTTCAAAAATTGATTTCAAATTTAGTCAATAATTATTGAATAATTGATTCTATAGTATATTATTATCTATCTTCCTCTAGCTCGTTTATATTTCGCTACATTGCGAGAATGCTCCGCATTAGTCTTAGCAAAATAATGTGCTCCAGAACCATCACCATACGCTACCATATATAATAAGTCATGCACTTCTGGATCCAAACAGGCTTTTATTGCATCTTTACCAGGGTTATTAATGGGTCCAGGAGGAATACCTTTGTATTTATAAGTATTATAAGGGCTATCTATTTCTAGATCTTTGTTCAAAAGTCTCTTCTTTTCACCAACGGCAAATTGAACCGTAGGGTCAGCTTGGAGTAACATCCCTATTTTCACTCTGTTAAGATAGAGTCCTGCGACAGTAGGAAGCTCGGATTTAAGAGGAGTCTCTGCTTGTACTATAGAGGCAATTGATATTAATTGATGTTTAGTTAGCTTAGTAGATTTCAAATCATCTTCTCTATCTTCAGTCCAAAAGTCGAAGTGGTGTTTCAATAGTTTGTCTATTACTACTTGCTCTGATTCATCACCAAAGAATTCATAAGTTTCGGGTAAGAGATATCCAATACTTGACTTTGCCGGAATTTTCCAAGCTTTGAGTAAACTATCCGAATTAGCTAATGCTAGAAACTTGTTTGCATCCAAATTTAGTTTTTCCGCAATAATTATAGCTGTTTCCTTATTACTCAAACCCTCAGGTATAGTCACTTTTATAGTCTTTGCGTATCCTCCTGTAAACAGTTTATCAATAATATCTTCGTTTGCCGTGCTAGGGGCTATATCATAGTATCCTGCAAAAACAGATTTACCTTCTAGTTTCATTTTGATTTTAATATAACTTGAAAATAACCATGATGGTTGCAACAAATCATACTTATTAAATTTTTCTACTATAGTATTCACTGATGAATTTTTAGGTACATATACAGTTATAGTATCACTGAAAGAAGGTAACTCACCAAGCTTTGAGCTCGAATAACTAATGAATAGGAGTATTGAGATAAGTGCAGATATTACTATTGTATAAAGTATTTTTTTCAATTATTATCGTCTTTTTTGTTCCACAAGAAATCTAATCTTTCCTTAATTTTCTTTTCTAAACCAGAATTTTTAGGATTGTAAAAATAGCGTTTTTTAATATTAATTGGGAAATAATTCTGATCAACGAAGCCACCGAAATCATGTGGATATTTATATTCTTTCCCATAACCTTCTTCTTTCATTAGTTTAGTTGGTGCATTTCTTAGGTGAATAGGAACTTGCAACTCACCAGATTTTCTAACAAATTCAAGTGCTTCTTTGTATGCAGTATAAGAAGCATTAGATTTAGGAGCAGATGCCAAATAAGTAACCGCTTGAGCAAGATTAATCCCTGCTTCAGGCATACCTATCAAGTTAACCGCCTCAAAAACCGATGTAGCTATACGTAAAGCATTCGTATCAGCATTGCCAATATCCTCACTAGCGAAAATGACCAACCTTCGAGCTATAAACTTAGGGTCTTCACCAGCTTCTATCATCTTCGCTAACCAAATTAGTGCAGCATCGGGGTCTGAGCCACGCATTGATTTGATAAATGCCGAAATAGTATCATAGTGATTATCCCCTTTTTTGTCATATTTTACTACCTTACGCAGCAATGAACTCTCAAACAGCTTTGTATCAAGTACTATAATCCCTTCATCATTAGGTTTACTGAACTTAATAGCTGTTTCTAAAACATTGACTGCAGAACGACCATCGCCACCTGATAGGGTAATAAGAGTTTCCCAATCTTTGATTTCTATCTTCATTCCAGAAAGAATAATATCAGTGGTTAACACCCTCTTTATTAGTCCTTTAACCTCTTCATCTTCGAGATGATTTAGTCTATAAACATTACACCGACTAAGCAAAGCCCCATTTACTTCGAAAGATGGATTTTCAGTAGTGGCTCCTATTAATGTTAGCACTCCAGTCTCTACGGCATGTAGAAGAGCATCTTGTTGTGATTTGTTAAATCTATGTATCTCATCTATAAAAAGAAGATTTTTCTTACCACTTTCGAAATTTATTTTTGCTCTAGCTATTATCTCCCTAATCTCTTTAACACCAGACTCAATAGCAGATATTCTAGTATAGGTAAAATCACCAGCTTCAGCTATCAAACTAGCAAATGTTGTTTTACCTACGCCAGGTGGTCCCCAGAAAATAATAGAAGGGAAATTACCCGTATCGAAAAACATTCGAAGAGGTCCATTATTTCCTATTAGATGCTTTTGTCCTGCCACATCGTCAATAGTTTGTGGTCTAGCTCTTTCTGCGAGAGGCGTATTGCGAAGCTGTTTAGCTTTATTTATATCGTTGAAAAGACCATCCATTGGAATAAAATTAGTTTGATTATAATAATTCAAGTTAATAATAGTTTTATAATAATATATATATTGTTATAAATTCGGCAAGTTTTTTGATTATTAATAGAAACTTAACGCATTATTTACAGTATTATTAGAAGTTATGATTAGATTTGTAACTAAAAATCTAATAGAAGTGTTATAACGTAAGGTAAGTAGTTTTAAATTTGAAAATAATTAATTAAATTACGGCGATGAATAAACTCATTTACATATCTTTATTTTTTATTGCAGCAGTAACACTACTAGCAAGTACATTGGATTTTTCTCGAATCAATGCCAGACCTGAAGGAGACAATGTATTAGTAGAGTGGATATTGGGTAGTGAGGCAAGAGTCAAAAGTTACGAGCTTTACCGTGCTAACAATGGTATATTCACAAAAATTGCTGAAAAAGAAGCAAAAGGCGACAACTCTAGCTACAAACATGTAGATGTAGAAGCATTTATCAAGAACGCCAAAAACTCTCAAGTTCAAGAAAAGATTGACTTGAAATATAAGATTAAAGTACGTTTTGATAATGGTAGCTCTGAAGACTCTGAAGAGATCCTAGTAAGCCATAACGTAAGCTCAGTAAAGAGAACTTGGGGTATGATTAAAGAGCTTTTCCGTTAATTTTATCGCTCTACTTTACTATCACAATCTAATACATTCTGGTTTAATGCTTTTATGAAAAAGTACCTTTTCTTATTTTTATTTATATTCTCCTACTCTAATTCTAGTGCACATAAGTGCTATTATCCTGAAGCATTAGAAAACCTCAAAAATGGAAAGCAAAATAGTTTGATGAGCAATGAAATTTCTCGTGAAAATATGCAATATACTCTAATAACTGAAAACAAACATTTTGCAATTCACTATGACCTAACTGGCTTCAACGCAGTAGATAACAAAGACCTTAATAATAACGGTATTCCTGACTATATAGATTCAGTGGCTTACTATTCAGAATTAGCATATCAAAAAGAAGTTGTTGAATTAGGTTTCCCTTTCTCCGAAAAAGATAGTATGTTTAGTGGTACACCAATGTACGACATATTTATTAAAGAATTGAAAAACACACCATATTATGGGGCAATGCAACCCGAATCAAGTTCGTTTCCTAATAATTCTAATTTCAGATCATCTTTTATGGTATTGGAAAATGATTATTTAGAAGTACCAAAATTTAGAACCACTGGTATAGATGGACTAAAAATTACAATATTTCATGAGTTTCATCATGCAATACAATACTATATGACAGACAATAACTCAAGAGTATTAGCTGAAATGACTTCAACTTTTATGGAGTATCGTTTTTTCCCTGAGATTTTAGATTATTTACAATGGACTGAGAAATGGTTTCAAAACCCAACGGAAACTTCTCTGACTAATGAAGATAGTCCTGACGCTGGTTATGGTATGGCATTATTTTTCCAATACACATACAGCAAGTATGGAGATGGTATTCAATTAGAATTATGGAAAGAACTCGCTAAGTACCGAAATCCAGTCGACGCTCTTAACAATACACTTATTTCAAAATCTAGTAACCTAAAAGATGATTTTTGTGAATTTAGTAAATGGATGTATTACACTGGAATTTATTCTAATGATAATAATTACTTCCCGAGTGCTAAGCAATTACCCGAAATTACATTCACAAATGATATAATATTTGATAAAGATAAATTGGTAATCACAGCAAATCTAATACCTTTCACATTCAGCCCGACACGAATATTGGTACAAAATAATAACAAATCAACTAATGACACTATAATAGTTATACTTACCAATACAGATATTGATAATGCTAGAAATGGTCAATCACTCAAGAAGATAGCTACTTATACTTTACTTACGAACCCGAGTCAGGTTTCGCAACCATTAGAAAAACTATCACTATATTATACTGATGAATCTAATGCAGTTTATTGTAATACTATTCTTGAGTTCGAAGGTGAAAAGGGTATAAGATATACAGACGCATACCCTAACCCATACAGACTGAATATTAATGAGTCTCTTCATTTACCGGCTCCGGAAAAGTCTGCTGTTTATGACAATATAAACATAGAAATATATACACCTGAAATGAAGGTAATTTATACAGGTAGTAAAGAAGTATCAGTACATAATGGGCAATTAGTACTTAACTTACAAAGTAGTGAGCTATCAAACTTTGGTGATGGTATTTATTTATTCAAAGTTTTTAATGATGACGATTCGAAAATAGGTAAATTCATGGTGAGAAAATGAGCTTAACTATAGAAGTTGACAAACTAGCCAAATCATATGACTATATCGAGTATATTTTTCGAGATTTGGATTGTAAATTGAATTCAGGTCAAGTAACTGCTATCACAGGTAAAAACGGTTCTGGCAAATCTACCTTATTAAAAATAATAGCTGGCCAATCAGACCCTACGAAAGGAATTGTCAAATATATAGAAAATAACAAAGAAATAGCGCTAACTAATATTTCCTATGTGGCTCCTTATTACAATTTGTACGAAGATTATACTCCTATAGAAATATACAAGCTTGTTGTAAAACTTAGAAATACAAATGAGAGAATCTCAGAATTTGAAGAATATTTAGACAAATTTGAACTGTTGAGAAAAAAAAACGTCCCTATCAAAAACTTTTCTTCTGGTATGAAACAGAGGTTGAAAATTATTTTGAATCTTATAGGAGATTATCAAGCATATTTTTTTGATGAGCCTTCATCTAATCTTGATATTTTTGGAATAGAAACATTAAAAAAAGAAATTGAAAATCTAAAAAATAGCGGTAAATTAGTCGCGATAGCAACGAACGAAACCAATGAAATGAGTTGGTGCAATAACTTTATAAGATTATAACTATGGAACTATTACTATTCATATTATTCCTCTTGACTCCACTAGTACAGACAGACACTTCACGTGCTTTGGTAAAGTACAAAAACTACAATACGTTTGTATCGCAAGTAAACTTACCTGATACATTGTCACTTTGTGGTGAAGTAGTTGATCTGACTGATCCTGAACTAAGGGAAAGAGCTGAGAGAGAGTTCCTATTACTAATGCAACAATCTGGTCAAGTAATACTATATCTAAAAAGAGCAGAAAGATATTTCCCATTATATGACACCTATTTAGAAAGATTCAAACTACCTAGTGATTTGAAATATGTATCAGTTGCTGAAAGTGCACTCTATATGTCTCGATCATCTGCTGGAGCTGAGGGTCTTTGGCAAATTATGCCAGAAACTGCTCGTTCACTTGGTTTGCGAGTTGATGAATACGTAGATGAGAGAAGACATCCTGAAAAAAGTACAATAGCTGGACTCCAATATTTGTCAGAAGGGCAAAGAAAATTTAAAACATGGGCTCTAGCAATTGCTGGTTATAATAGAGGAAAAAATGGAATTGCAAATGACCTAGATTTTCAAATGAAGGATAAATATACAGACCTTTATCTCAATGAAGAAACATCTAGATATTATTTTCGAATACTTGTGATTAAAGAATTGATGCAAAATCCAGGGAAGTATGGATTTGATACAAGCAACTTAAAAGGCTACAAAGATCCTACTACGAAGGAAATAAAAGTAGATACGGCTATTAACAATTTAGCTCAATGGGCTAAGGAAAATGGGACGGATTATAAAACTGTCAAGCTATTAAATCCTTGGATAGTCAAAAGAGAATTAAACTCCCCTAGAAAAGAAAGTTATATAATAAGAGTGCCAGAATAGTACAAAAGAAAAACATACTAATAACTGGGGCATCAGAAGGAATAGGTCGTGAGCTTTGTAAATTGATAGCAAAAGACGGCCATAATCTATATATGGTAGCTAGAAACTCTGAGCGACTCGCTTCACTTAAGAAAGAAATAAGCACTACAAACAATTGTATTCATTATATTAGTTGTGATGTGTCAGATTATAATCAATGCAAAGCAACTTTCGATATAGCTAAAGAAGAGTTTGGCTCAATAGATATAGCTATTCTAAATGCTGGGTTGGGTTTGAATAGTTCTCTATCTGTATCACATATCGATACAGCACATAATACCTTAGGAGTAAACTATTTTGGAATAGTAAACTTTGGGAGTATTTTATTACCTTATTTTAAAAAGAAAAGCAAAGGCGAATTCATTGGTGTAAGCTCAATGGCTGATGTAAGAGGTTTTGAAGGTTCGGGTATATATTGTAGTTCTAAAGCTGCTGTAAGCGCTTATCTCGAATCAGCAAGAGCAGAGATGCGACACTTTGGTGTAAGAGTAATGACTATTAGACCAGGGTTTGTAGATACCAATATGACTAAAAAGAATAAACACCCTATGCCGTTTATTATGGATGCAACAAAAGCAGCAAAGCTTATGTACAAAGCAATTAATAGTAAAAAGAATAGTTATTCTTTCCCCTGGCAAACGCGCTTAGGTTCTTATATACTTAGTTTACTTCCCGATACATTATACGATTTATTAGCAACTATGAGAGGAAAAGTTGGACAATAGACCTATTGGTGTTTTCGATTCTGGGGTTGGAGGAGTTTCAGTACTTAGAACCCTTTTGGAATTAATGCCTAATGAAGAATTCATATACCTTGGAGATACTGAAAAAGTACCCTATGGGACAAAATCTAAAGAAGAAATAGTAAGATATTCGTTAGACTGCGCTGAGTTTTTAAAATCCAAAAATGTTAAAATGACCGTTGTTGCTTGTAATACAGCTTCCAATAATGCTCGTGAAGAATTAAAAAAACAATACGAGAATATAAAGTTAGTTGATCTAGTCAAACCGATTTTGGCAATTGAATTTGAAGAAGATGAAATATGCCATATAGGAATAATAGCAACAGAAGCTACTATAAGCAACGAGCATTTCAGAAAATCACTTGAAGAACCTGAAGATTCTGGGAAAGTAAAGTTATTCAAGAAAGCTGGTCCAAAATTCGTAGAATTAGTAGAAAAAAACGAGATCCATACAGACAAAGCTGACCATATAATTGAAGAGTATATGTCGCCATTACTCCAAGAAAACATAGATGTTTTAGTTCTGGGTTGTACCCATTACCAATTCCTAAAAAAGAAAATACAAACATTTGCACCTGATTTGCATATTGTAGATCCTTCCGAATGGGCTGCTCATGATACATATAATGAGCTTAGAAGTAGAGATATGCTTACTAATAAGACTAATCATAAGAATGTCCAATTTTACATTTCGAAGCCATCTACTGAATTCCGTCATCTCGCTTCTAGTCTATTAGAGTTCGATTGCGCTGAACCAATAATAGTAAATATACACTAATCTACTGAATTGAAATAATCTAAAACAATCAGTTTTAAAATAATTTAGGAGTTTAATGTCATTTATTCTTGTTTGTTTTATTTGCTTTTATTAACTTCGTTTACAGAAATAAAATATTTAGTCAAAGAAAATAATTATGAAACACAAGACAATAATAGAACCATTTAGAATCAAGTCTGTTGAGCAAATTACTATAACTACAGAAGTAGAAAGAAAACACTATCTAAAAGAAGCGAAAAACAACTTGTTTCTATTGGACGCAGATAAAGTCATAATCGATTTGCTAACTGATAGTGGCACTTCCGCTATGAGTGCTAACCAATGGGCAGGTATAATGAGAGGAGATGAATCTTATGCAGGTGCTGAAAGCTGGAAAAGAATGAAAGAAACTATAGTAAGTCTTACTTCTTACGAAAACGTAATTCCAACTCACCAAGGTAGAGCCGCAGAGAGTATACTCTATACTCAATTAGGAGGTAAAGGAAAGGTATTTCTGAGTAACACTCATTTCGATACTACTAGAGCTAATATCGAATATTCTGGAGCTACAGCTATAGATTGTATTACTGAAGAAGGGAAAAAACCTTCACTCATCCATCCTTTTAAAGGAAACATGGATATAGAACAATTGGAAGATAATATACTCAAGTATGGAGCTAATAATATTGGGGCTGTAATACTTACTGTTACAAATAACAGCGGAGGAGGCCAACCAGTTAGTATGCACAATGCTAGAGAAGTAAGACGAATTTGTGATAAATACGATATTCTATTTATTCTTGATTGCTGTAGGATTGCAGAAAACTCATATTTCATTTGGGAGAGAGAGGAAGGTTACGAAGACTATGATTTCAAAGAGATAGCACAAGAAATGTTTTCGTTAGCAGATGGAGCTGTTATGAGCGCTAAAAAAGATGCCCTAGTTAATATGGGAGGATTTATAGCTTTGAAAGATAAAAATATTGCAGATAGTTGCATCAATACACTTATTATAAAAGAAGGGTTTGTCACTTATGGTGGTCTATCTGGCAGAGATATGGAAGCAATCGCAATAGGATTAGAAGAAGTATTTGATAAAGATTATCTAAATTATAGGATAAGAAGTACAACTTACTTAGGTGATAAATTAATAGAACTTGGTGTACCTGTTATGAGACCAATTGGTGGACATGCTGTTTATATAGATGCAAAAGAATTCTATAATCACATACCGGTTGAACAATTTCCTGGACAATCACTCGCATGTGATTTATATGTGAAAGGTGGTATCAGGGGATGCGAGATAGGATCAGTCATGTTTGGTAAAAAAGATGAAGATGGGAAACTAATACCATCACCAATGGAATTAGTTAGACTTGCTATTCCGAGAAGAGTATATACACAAAGTCATATTGATTATGTTATAGAAACCTTTGGGGAAATCATAAGAGATAAATCACAGTCTAAGGGAATGAAAATAACTTATGAACCTGAGTTCCTTAGACATTTCACTGCTCATTTCGAAAGAGTTTAACCTCAAATTCTTATTCAAAAATGATTTTACAAATCCAGATAGAAATACAATTATTTTTCTATTATTTAGTCCTTTACTAAAACAAATTTTTGAATAAAGAAATCAGGAGATAAATTATGTCATTTGAACTTCCACAACTCCCGTATGCATACGATGCTCTAGAGCCTCATATAGATGCCAGAACTATGGAAATACACCATACTAAACATCATGCAGGTTACACATCAAAATTAAATGATGCGATAAAAGGAACAGAATTAGAAAATGAAAGTATAGAAAGCTTATTAGCAAACCACACTGAAAACAAAGCCGTAAGAAATAATGGTGGTGGATATTGGAATCACAAATTATTCTGGGAAATAATGTCACCAAATGGTGGTGGTACACCATCTGGCAATTTGGCTGATGCAATTAATTCAGCTTTCGGTTCTTTCGACAAATTCAAAGAAGAATTCTCTAACGCTGCAGCTTCGCAGTTTGGTTCTGGTTGGGCGTGGTTATGTGTTACTGACAAAGGTACTTTGGCAGTATGCTCTACACCTAATCAAGACAATCCACTTATGCCAGTTTCTAGTTGCTCCGGAATCCCGATACTGGGATTAGATGTATGGGAACATGCATACTATTTAAATTATCAGAACAAACGCCCTGACTATATTTCTGCATTTTGGAATGTAGTTAATTGGGATGAAGTATCTAAGAGATTCGAAAATAGCTAATCTGATGATTGGATAATAAAGGATATATACCGAAGACCGTCTATTATATAGACGGTTTTTTTTTCACTTACCCCATTCGGACAAATCACTAGATACAACATTGAATAAAT
Organism: Chlorobiota bacterium; assembly: GCA_041595255.1. Classification (GTDB taxonomy): domain Bacteria; phylum Bacteroidota; class Ignavibacteria; order Kapaibacteriales; family UBA2268; genus PGYR01. Next base: position 4,096 of record JBFHKR010000007.1, on the reverse strand, counting down.
GGTATTTTATATAATCCAACTAAAGTAAAAATTTACATTATCCTTAGTCGTCGTTGTGGCTAAATATTGTTCTTACAATAAATTATTTTAGTTTTGTAAGTTCTAACTGGAAGTTAGTGGGAAATATTATTTCTATTAACTAACTGAAAGTCAATTATTACACATAAATTACATAAGGTTACAGATGAAAATATCTGAAAATGGCGATACTATCAAAGTACACTATACTGGAAAATTAAAAAGCGGTGATATCTTCGATTCTTCTGAAGGAAGAGAACCATTGGAATTTCAATTAGGTTCGGGCATGGTAATCGAAGGATTTAACGATGGTCTATTAGGAATGAAAGAAGGCGAAACTAAGTCAATCGAAATACCTGTTGACAAAGCTTATGGCCCCAAAAATCAGGACTATATAGTCGAAATAGCAAAAGATAAGCTAGATAATAGTGACCAATTTGAAGTAGGTATGCAAGTTTCTTTCTCTAATCAAGAGCAAGGTGGACAACCTATACCAGTTGAAGTAGTTGCAGTAAGCGATGATACTGTTACTTTCGATGCTAATCCTCCACTTGCTGGCGAAGATTTAATCTTCGAAGTAGAAATGATTGGAATATTAAAGGCTTAAATATAAATGAAAAAAATAGTTTTATTAATAGCTATTTTCACTCTAATGATGGCTTGCCAAGAAAAGAAGAGTTTTGATGATCTTCAAACTTATTCTAAAGATGGTAAGCCACATTTTATAGTGATGAACTCAGCAGGTTCAGTTGAGAAATTCCAATATGACAATGAATCTAATGGATTCAAAGTCAAAACTACTGATGGTATAAATGAGAGTGTAAGCTTTTTACCCTATCCGGCTAATTTTGGTTTTTATCCATCAACTCACTCTGAGGGCGAAGACAAAGGCGAATTGCTCTATGGCTTTCTAATTGCCCCCGAATTATCAATTCAAACTATGGTAGATGTGAAACCACTTGGAGCTGTCTCTGTCATAGATAAAGGAAAAGAGATTCAGTTCGTTATATCAATACCAGATGATAAATTACTACGTATAGATATGGAAGATACTAACGAGTTGCACGAGGATATGGAAACTATTCTTGGATTATGGCTAGTTAATGCATTCGAGATAGATAGTATCATCAGTTGGCATGATGCAAATTATGCAGCGGAGCTAATCAAAACTCGGTCAAATCGCTAATGACAAAAATTGAAATAAAATACTTATTCAAGTATTTGGCTATGATGATAGTTCCAGCCAGCGTTGTTTTTTACTTAGTTGAGCTATTATTCAACTTTCTTTTTAACGAAACTAACTCATCTAGTTTGCGAGAGTTAATCGCTAAAACAACTACACTTATCATTATAATTAGTATGGTAAGATTATTCCGTAAAGAAAATGAGAAATACTATAATGAAGAGCACTTAGTTTCGGGAATATATTTGACATTCAATTCTGTAGTATTTATGTTTCTGATTTTCTGTACATATTACGGTATCGATATTGTTTTTAACCTGATTGAAAGTAAACCTCTTTTACAATTCGACAACCTTGGTAGTCTGGCTCTTAACTTCATTTTAGTATCTATATTCACAGTTATAAATCTAACTAAAAATATAAAGCTTCTGAAGTAGTTTACTCTCCACTCATATACCATTCTACCAGATCAATGAATTGCTCTCTTTGGTCTATGAAAACACTATGAGAAGCATCTTGTACAATGGAGAAATTATCTTCTCCCATTAATGATTTGAATTCATCAAATTGAGCTTCATCAAAAAGGCCATCGTCAGCACCAAATATTCCAAATATCTTATTTTTCGCAGCTAGTTTCTTTATCTCTTCTGTCATATCCATCAAAGTATATTTCTCATTTGTGAAGAAACCAGATACTGGCTCACGAGTCATATCTGACATATACTTTGCTTCAGGCAACTTTGACAATTCTTTGTATAATTTCTGTGATTCTGCACTTTGATTTTTAGGTGAGTACAACCCACATTGCATAGCATTCATAAAGCAATAAGAACTATACTCAATAGTAGTTGTATCCATTTTCTCTAGCATAAGTATATACTGCAAGTTTGGAGAATTTTCAGAAGTATATTTTTCTTTGCATCTTTTTATAATCGTTTTGAATGATTTTTGATAAGAAAGAGGCGAATCTACCATAATAAATTTATTGATTTTTTCTGGATGTTTCATAGCATATTGTAGTCCCAATGTACCGCCCCAACTATGCCCCAATAAACTTATTTTCTTAACTCCATATTGGTTAAGTATAGTATTTATATCTGCAAAGGCCTCTTCGAAAGTATATTTTGAACCTAGGATATCCTTAGATCTACCACCACCTCTTTGATCATATACTATTACGAAGTAACCTTCATCAGCAAGTTTCTGAGCAGTAGATAACTCAAAAGAAACTGAGTTGTAACCCGGTCCACCGTGCATAAACAGTAGTGCTGGATTAGTCTTTTCACCGTAAGCTTTTGAGTATATTTCTTGAGCATTCGCTTGAGTTAAGAAAAGTGTATATAGAATTGCAGCTAGTATTAACAAAGATTTTTTCATTTATTGTCTGTTTTTTGGTAATTATTGGGATTCAATATAAAAAAATTAATGGAAAATCATTTTTCAATCGCTACTTATGAGTTTAAATATTTGTGTTTCGTTAGTAGTTATCTGAACTAATATTAGCTTATCATCAATAGGTTGCTCTATTGTTATACTATTCTCACCCATTTGTAAATCAATTGATTTATTCAAAAGCGACTTACCGTTTAGATTATAGATACTAATAGTAGAATTATTGAAGTATGTCTCGCTAATTATATTTAGATTTCCATTAGAGAAATCTACATTAAATTTACTTTCGCTCTGAACCTCAACTGATGTTAAGTGTAATTTTGATTTGTATAAGACAGGGTACCAACTTTGAGGTACTAATGTATTACTAACTGTACTATCTTTTAAAATCCATAAATCATTGTTTTCATGATTTAAAAACAGCCCAACTACTTGATTATTTAAATCATCATTATTAAAAAGAAATTCCCAAGTCTTTCCGTTATCAAATGTTTGAAAGAAAAGTTGGTTTATATAATCTATTCTATACCCTGATAAATATTCTGATCTTATTGGAATATATAGTATTTTATGATAATTATTAAAAATATTTTTTTTCAGAAACCCATAATTATCAGCCCAAAAACCAGAGATGTCTATTACTTTATTCTCTATATCTAGTGAATCATTATTTAAAAATAGCAACCTATTTTTGAACACCAATGTTGATTTTTCACCCGTGTTAACATCAAAAGAGTCAAACTCTTCTTCTTCATCATTCAGAAATGTCAATTTATCTTCCCCAAAACACTCATAACAAAGCAAATTGTCAAAGCTATAATTTCTACTAAAAAAATTATATTTCTTGTCAAAATAGTTGAAGCCAGTTGTTTGCAAATAGAAAAAATTAGAACCATCAGACCAAATAAAGTTAAATAATATCTTTCCTTTGTTGATATGACTAAACTTATATTCAATTTTTCTGCGATTAATCAAATTTATGCCACGTTGCTTTTTTAATTCAATTTCTGGTTTTAGATAATCCCAATTATCACCTCTATCAGATGAATAACCAACGTCATGTTGATATTCAAATGGAAACATTCTTTCTACTTGTCTATGGAGGGAAATAAAATCTGGGTCAATAGGATTGAGTTTAATACCAGATTGATCGGCAAGATATGGGAATGATACTTTTTTTTGAATTTCTCCATGAAGGTTCATATAGTAAATATTAGTCGTAGTGTCGTTAACTCTATCCATTTTAACAAATTCAAGTGTTAAAGGATGAAGAACCCCAAGAAGATCATATTTTTCAGAAATTGGATGTCCTAATTTTAACTCTTCTCTTAAATCTGTCCAATTCCTACCTTCATCTGTTGAATAGAAGTAGTTAGTTTCATCGCTACCGCTATGGGTTGATTGTGTTTTCAGGAGAATAGTATCATGTTTGAAGTATAATTCCGTTTGTCTAGCAATACCTCCATCAGGAAATACTTGCCATACTCTTTCGAACTCCATTTG
>JBFHKR010000006.1:0-47054 GCA_041595255.1 Chlorobiota bacterium | reverse complement strand
TTCTTGTTTTATCTTTTCGGCTATTTGTTTGCCATCTATTATTTTTGTCATCATAATCTAAAAACTGTATTGCAGTCCACCATTGAAAATATCGAATTTACTCACGTTATAACTAGCAAATATTGCTACCGGTCCAAAATCCTTTTTAACACCAATTACCCATTTTATATTAAAATCATCAACAGTTAACGATGTAGTTTGAGGTTTAGTATCACCAGGATAACCTCTAGCAGGATCAACTTGTTTGTTCTCGTCAACTAATCCCAACTCTATTTGGGTTGCAATTGGCAATGTATACACAAAATCTGCCGCTATATCTATTTGTTCAAATGAGATACCTGTATAAACATCTACAATATCTTCTATATTTTTACTACCTTGTATATTAAAATTCAAGATATTCGCATTTGAAGTTAGTTGTGCATTCGTTTCACCAAATATATTATCTAAAGTTGATTGTTGATAGGCAAATTGAACAGCTAAGTCAAATGTTCGTTCTTGATCAAAATCAAAGAAATATTGAGAAATAGAATGTTTTAAACCTACCCCAAAAAATCCGAAATCACCAATAGTTTCACCATAATTGATTTTTGGGATGAATCTTAAAAGTAATTCAGTTCCCATATAAGAACCTATTTCAATTTGAGGTACTGCGAATTGCATTGTATTCATTCCAGACCCTTTAGGTAAATCAAATGAACCAGGGAGGCCATCAAGTGTTTTATAAATTTCATCTTTTAGTTCTTGTGAAAGTTTAGAATTTGTTAAAGCTTCTAATCCTGATATTCTTTTTTCTGCATTTTTTCTGAATGAATCTTCTCCAATTTTGATATTCTTATTGTCCTTACCTAATAAAGTAGCAGTCCTTTCTGGTACTACAATTGATCCGTCTGCAATTCCGTCGTATAACAAGGTTTTCAGAAGATAAGTATATAGCCCAACTGTATCAGTTACATTAAACTGGCCACCCCCAAAAGAAACATATTTAGAAGCTTCAATAATATTGAATTGCTCTGTTGGAAATGAAGGTGAGTAACTTTTATCTGCCTCAGGTACAAAGCCATTCATATAGTTTACAGATACTTTGAAGTAAAGGGAATCTTTTCTCGGAATAAATGCTGTATTAAAAAAACCAGAGTTAGCAGTAGCATTTGTCGCAGTTACTATTGGTTGGGAAAATGGAACTCCATTAAGCTCAAAAATTTCTTTTCCAAGCACCCTAGATAATTCTACAGCAGATTCATTTATTACATTATCCTGAGAATAAGTAGTAATTGAGAATATAGTTATAAATACTACTATTAATTTTTTCATTATTTAAATACCTTCTTTATTAATATAGTGTAAATCGGGATTGCTAATATTGCAATTGCCACAATAAACAAAAGGAACAATATCCCTTTTAGTAAAAAACTAAAAATAGAGAATAATATTTTTACTAGTATGTAAGCTATTATCACAGCTAATGCTATAGATAACACAGACTTAAGAGTACCTTTTTGTGCCATTTGTGCCTTTCATTATTAATGAAACTCTAGAATCGAAAAGTGTTTGTAAGTTGCCCATTACATCTAAATTTAATGGAATATTAAATGTTTCAGTTTTAAAACAGTTTTTATACCCAGAAACATTATCAAATATATTAAAATATATTTGTTTAGGAGCACATTTAGGGTCAAAATAATCATTTTTAAGTACATCTAATTTTGCTTGAGCTTCAGTATCATGCAAATCTATCCAAATCTTATATCCATCACCGTATTTTTCTATTGCTTCTTCTACTTCCATTACTCCAGAAACATATATTTTTAGAGATTCCTCACCTTCTTTGACTGTACCTTCTATAAGCAAAGCCTTATCTTTAGCTAGTTTTTCCCCTAATTCTTTATATTCTTTTACCCAAACGATACATTCTGCTTTAGAATAATAATCCTCTATTGTCAAAATCGCAAAAGGATCTCCCCTTTTACTTAGTTTTACTACCATATTAGTTACATAAGCACAAACAGTAATTTCTTGAGATTTTAGCTCTGATGGATTCTGGTCAAATGTTATTTTATTAAAAGATTTGACTAATACATCGTATTCTCTCAAAGGATGACCTGAAATATAAAAATTTAATACTTCTTTTTCTTTTATTAGTTTAGTTTTATCATCCCATTCTTCAACGTCAGCTAATCTAAATTTTTCTACTTCTTCTTCGGCTACACCTAAAAAAAGTGAGTCAATATTCTCTGTTTCTTTGTTACTAAATGACTTAGAAAAGTCAATAGCCATATCTATAGATTCGAATAGAGAGGCACGCATACCATTTTCGATACAATCGAACGCACCAGCACAAACTAATGACTCTAAGGTTTTTTTATTTATAACTTTGTCATCTACTCTTTCACAAAAATCAGCAAATGATTCAAATTCTTTATCTTCTCTTGCTTCTATTATTTTTTCTAAAACATTGACACCTACACCTTTAATACCTGCAAGTCCAAAGTAAATCTCATTATCTTTTGCATCGAATAATATAGACGATTTATTTATGTTTGGTGGATGAACAGTTATTCCAAAACTTTGTGCATCATCTATTAATTTTACTAACTTGTTCTGATCATTCAATTCGGCTGTCATATTAGCAGCTAGAAATTCAGCTGGATAATAAGCTTTTAGATAAGCAGTTTGATAAGCTAATAAAGAATAGGCCACTGAGTGTGATTTGTTAAATCCATACTCAGCAAACTTTAAAATTAATTCCCATATTTCAGTAGCTAAGTTCTTATCAATGTTTTTCTTAGCTGCACCTTCTGCAAATCGACTCATCAAACTATCCATAGTAGCTCGGTCTTTTTTACCCATTGCTTTTCGAGCTATATCGGCTTGAGCAAGAGTAAACCCACCTACATCTTGAGTGATACGCATCACTTGTTCTTGATAGACTATAATACCGTATGTATTGCTCAGCGATTTTTCTAATATTGGATGAAGATATGTAATTTTCTTTCTTCCAAATTTTCTATCAATAAACTCCCCAATGTTATCCATCGGTCCTGGTCTATATAGAGCATTCATTGCAGTAAGTTCTTCTATTGACTTAGGTTTTAACTTTCGTAACCACTCTTGCATACCCTGACTTTCAAACTGAAAAATTGCATTCGCTTTATAGTTTGAAAATATCTCATAAGTTTTTTCATCATCTAAAGGGATATCGTCTAAATCTATTTCTAAATCATAGTTCCTTTTTATAGAGGTAAGAGTATTTTCAATTATAGAAAGAGTTCGGAGACCCAAAAAATCCATTTTTAGTAATCCGGCAGACTCGACTTCTTTCATTGTGAATTGAGTAGCAGTTTTTATACTTGAAGTTTGAGCCTTTTTAGGTACATTGACCGGTATATAATCAGTCACATCACTCGGGGCTATGATGACTCCTGCAGCATGAATAGAATCATTTCTTTTTCTATCTTCTAAGATTAAACAATAATCTATTAGTTGCTTTATCTTTTTACTTTCATCATCTCTTGGATTTTTTATTTTTTCTTTAATGTAACTAAGTTCAGATAACTCTAGTGCTTTATTTAACTTAGTTACTTCACCCCTAACAACTGGTATTTTCGAAGTAATTCCTTTAACATCATTGAATGGGACTTGTAAAACTCGACCAACATCTGATAATACTGCGCGTGTAGAAAGCGTTCCAAATGTTATTATCATAGCAACCGCTTCTTCACCGTATCTATCTTTCACATATTCAATAACTTTTTCTCTTTTATCATCTGCAAAATCAATATCTATATCGGGCATTGAGTTTCTATCTGGATTCAAAAATCTCTCAAATAGTAGATCATATTTTAGCGGATCAACATTTGTAATTTTTAATGCAAATGCCACAATTGAACCTGCAGCTGAACCTCTTCCAGGTCCAACTCTGATTCCCATTTCTCTAGCGGCTCTAATAAAATCCCAAACAACTAAGAAATAACCTGGAAAATCCATATCATTTATAACTTTCAGTTCAAATGCCGTTCTCTCTTTAATTTCGTCAGTTATATTATCATATCTTTCTTCTAATCCTTCATATACTAATTCATTTAAATAATCAGCTAATGTATTAGCTTTCGATGTTTCAGGGATAGGGAATTTTGGCATGTAAATCTTACTTTTAAAATCTACATCACACTTTTCGAATACTTCAAAAGTATTATCAATTGCTTCCGGGATGTCTTTGAATAATTCCCTCATTTCATCAGGAGATTTTATATAGAATTCTGGTGATCCGAACCTTAAGTTTGTAACATCTACTTCTGTTTTACCACCATCTTTTATATAGAGATGTATATTGTGGGCTATTGCATGTTCTTTATATCTATAATGTGTATCGTTTGTAGCAACTGTTTTGATATTATATTTCGAGGCTATTTGAGGTATAATTTCACATACTTTATCATCGAATTGGATACCATGGTTTTGAATTTGTAAATAAAAATCATCTCCAAATATTTCGTGATATACCTTTGTTACCGATTCAGCGTCTTGCAGATTTGAGTTCACAATAGATCTAGCTATTTCACTCCCTCTACTGCCAGATAAACAAATCAAACCATTTGAGTATTCTTTTAGTAATTCTAAGTCAATTCTAGGTTTATAGTAAAATCCTTCAACAAATGCTCTTGAACATAATTTAACTAAGTTTTTATAACCTTCTCGATGTTTAGCTAGTAAAACAATTCTATGATAACGTTGTTTATTTGATGATTTTTCGAACCGACTCTCAGGAGCGATATATGCGTCAACTCCAATTAATGGTTTTATACCAGATTTATTTGCAAGTTCTTGGAAGTTAAATGCACCGTACAAAACGCCATTATCAGTAATAGCTACACCAGGCTGTTCATAGTCAAGTGCAGATTTTACTAATTCGTCAGTTGTTGTTATTGCGTCGAGTAAAGAAAAATCAGTATGATTCTGTAAATGTATAAATTTTGACATATTTTATTATTAAAGTCTTAAATTTGATATTATTCAAAATATGATTTAACAGAATGAGATAAAAACTTAGTTTTTATAATCTTATTAACAGTAAATGACGAAACACATAAAAAAAATATTTATATCAGCTGGTGACCCTTCTGGTGACATCCATGCAGCCAATCTGATGAGAGAATTATTAGCTATAGACGATTCTCTACAATTCATCGGAATTGGAGGACCCGAAATGCAAGAATTAGGATTATTACCTATTGTTAGTTTCAGTGAGATTAATGTTGTTGGTTTTTGGGAAGTTGCTAAGAAATACCGTTTTTTCAAGCAGTTAGAGTTAAACTCTAAGAATACTATTATTGAGAATAACATAGAATTAGTTATATTAGTAGACTATCCTGGCTTGAATACTAGGCTTGCTAACTATGCTAAGTCTAAAAACAAAAAAGTATGCTATTATATAGCTCCACAACTTTGGGCATGGGGCAAAAAAAGAGCTACAAAACTCTCCAAATCAGTTGATAAGTTACTTGTGGCATTTCCTTTTGAAGTTGATTTTTTCAGTCAATTTGGAATAGAGGTAGAATTTGTAGGTCACCCATCATTAGATTTAGAGGTATTTGATTTAGACGAACAAAACGATAAAGTCAATAATCAAATTTGTATGATCCCTGGTAGTAGATCGCAAGAGGTGAAATCACATCTAATCCTATTCAATGAAGTTATAAAGAAAAGTAAAGGTAAATATAATTTCGCAATCTCAAAATCTCCAACAGTTGATTGTAGTATATATGAGTCATTCATTAGGGCAAACCCTGATGTAAAAATATATAATAATAGCAGAGATGCTATGAAATCTAGTGAGTTTGGGATCGTCAAAACAGGTACTTCTACACTTGAAGCTACATTACTTAACTTACCTTTTATAATGATATACAAAACTTCTCTAACAACATATTTAATTGGAAGATATTTAGTTGATATTGATTATCTTGCAATGCCTAACATCTTATTAAATAAAGAAGTGGTAAAAGAATTAATCCAACAAGAAGCTACTGCAACTAGGATTGTTAAAGAACTAGATAATTACATGAATAACAATGAATTAATTAAAAATATAAAAACTGACTTCATTGAAATTAGAGAATTATTGGGTAAAAAATCAGCAAGCAAAACCGCCTCAATGATTATTTACAAAGAGTTTCTATCTTGAAGATAGTTGTTAAAATAGGACTATATCTACTTTATTTCGTATCACTTACGTGGAGAATTAGAGTGTTAGGGACTGTAGATCATAATCCCAAAGTAATAGCCTTTTGGCATGGAAAAATGCTACCTGTATGGTTTTATTTTAGAAATATAAAGAAAAAAGCAGGAGTAGTTAGTAATAGTAAAGATGGACAAATACTTTCAGATTATTTGAAATTATTGAAGTACTCACTTATTCGTGGTTCTTCATCAAAAGGTGGAAAACAAGTAATAGAGAGAGCAATATCACAAGCAAAAGATACAACAATACTAATTACTCCAGATGGACCTAGAGGTCCTAATGAAAAAATGAAAATCGGGGCTGTTTTAATCTCTAATAGAGGTAAAGTACCACTACAACTATGTAGTGTAAAAATCGGTTGGAGTTTAAAATTAAATAGTTGGGATAAATTTGAAATTCCTTTTCCTTTCTCATCTGTTATTCTTAAATTTTCCGAAATATATGAATTTGAAAGCCTTGAAGACAGAGAAAAAGTACAGAATCAGTTAATAGCATTAGAAAAAATAATGAGTGATATTAGTTGAAGATTTTATCATACATATATTTATTAATTACTCGAATGAGAAATTTTCTTTACAATAAGAAAATTATTAAACCATATAAATCTAAATCATTTGTTATTTCTATAGGTAATTTGATAGCTGGGGGAACAGGTAAAACTCCTATTATTCTATATTTAGCAAGTTATCTACAAAGCTTAGGATTCAAAGTTGGAATAATTGCAGGAGGATATAGAAGAAAGAGTAAAGGACTACTAGTTGTTCACAATGTGGATAAACTGTTAACAGATGTTGAAAAAGCAGGAGATGAAGCATTTTTATTAGCCAAATCTGTAACTTGTCCATTGTTAATACACGACAAGAAGTATCTTGCTCTAAAGGAGATGGATAGATTATTTGATAATGATATAGTACTTATTGATGATGGGTTTCAACATAGAAAAATCAGTCGTGATTTGGATATTGTAATAATTAATGATAAAACTATCAATGAAGAATATTTAATTCCAGCTGGCTATTTGAGAGAGGAGACAAAGAATTTAGAAAGAGCAGATACCGTATTATATAGAGACTTAAATGAAACAATTAAACTATTCGAAAATAAAGATAGTTTTCATTTTTCGAGTAAAATTAGATTAGATCAAATAAGAAGAAATAGAGCAATTATATTAACAGCTATTGCTAATCCATCAAATTTTGTTAACTTTTTAATAGAAAATGATGCAACAATTGAAAAGGTATTCTCCTTTGAAGATCATCATTTCTTTATTGCCTCTGAAATAGATGAAATTATTCACTATTGTAGTAGTAATAGTATCAAATTTGTTTATACAACTGAAAAAGATTACGTCAAACTAGAAAAATACGAAGCGACTTTTGAAAAGACAAATATAGTATTACTAGTAATAAAGTTAGAGATTTTATTTGATAATGATTTAGAGTTTAAAAACTATATAAATTTAAAAATTAATGAAAAGATTAATACAACTTAGTTTAACAATTATTATTCCACTTCTTTTTATATCATGTTCTGAAGAGAAGATGAGGATTGGTTTATCAAAAGGAAGTGGTGGTCAATCATACAAGAACTACTCAGAATGGTTAGAGAGTTATGGATATGATGTTGAAATAATAGATATTTATAAATCAGAGAATCCTATTAAGGATTTATTAGAATGTGATGCATTAGTTCTAACTGGAGGTCCAGATGTTCATCCTGGTAGATTTGATAAACCATATGAATCAGATAGATGCTCTATAGATGAGTTTCGAGATACTTTAGAGTTTGAACTTCTTAGAAATGCACTTCTTATCAAAATGCCAGTATTAGGTATTTGTCGTGGACAACAACTAATCAATGTAGCTCTAGGAGGCAATCTAATTATCGACATACCAAACGATATAACAAACCCTGTGATTCACCAAATAGAAGAAGGTGACGCTACACATAGGTTGTTTCTAGAAGACCGAACTTACCTTAAAGAGATTGCAATGGTTGATAGTGCTCTAGTAAATAGTAATCATCATCAAGCAATAGATAATCTATCAAAAGAATTAAAACCTTCTGGCTACACTAGAGATGGTATAATTGAGTCATTCGAATGGAAAGACGTTTCGTTCAAAAGTTGGTTGTTAGCTGTTCAATGGCATCCTGAAAGATTAGAACGAGATCATCCTCTCTCTGAACCTTTAGCTAGAAAGTTCATCGAGGCTGCAAAAAAATATAACAAGAAATTTAAAAAGAAGTAATGAAATGTTGGCCTGTTCCAAATAGTTTTTCAGACTCTTTGCCAACTGAGGGTGATAGAGGTTGTTATTGGGAAGACAGACAAATTGGTTACAATTGTGGTGTTGATATTTTTTGCCCAATTGATTCCGAAGTTATTGTAATCGAATCTGGAGTTGTACTTAATATAAGCCAATATACTCATAGAGATGAAAATACTTGTTTCGAATCTACAATGCAATGTGTTATAAAAAGTAACTCTGTAATGTATAAATATACTTTCCTTAAAGAGATAAATCTTAAATTAGGACAAAAAGTTAAAAAAGGCGAAATTTTAGGTAAATGTGGTTTGGCGATTATTAAACAACGTGTAAAGCCTTCAGATCCTTTTTATATTAGAGATATTGCGCATTCAGATTATACTAGCTTTTTGCATTTAGAAATATTCAAATCACCCATTATGGAAATTAGACCTTATAGTTTTGGAAATTTTTTAGGGGAACATAAGCCTCAATCACTAATTAATCCAAATTTGTTTCTTTCTGGCTTAAATAAACAAATTCAAATCTAGTTAATGGCATATTGCATTTGGAATATTAGTTGTGTTCTTTCACTACCGACTATCTCTTCATTTCCACTACCTATTATTCCCCCATTATTCTTAAAAAGATGATTTAATCGAAACCATAAACTAATTTCTTCGATTAATTTATATTTGATAAAAGCATTGATATTATTACCAGATTGGTAAAAAGGATAGACGTAAGCAAACCCTGGTACTTGATACATATAGGTATATATAACAGTTTCAAAATCAGTAGTATTAAAAATTATGTAGCTTAGACCATATTGTAGATCAAGTTTATTTTGTTTTTTCTTTATTTCCAGTAAAATTAGATTTCCAGATTGTAATTCTTGGTAATCGTTTATCTTAAATGACCATTCCGCCCTACCTCTAAATGTGTATAGTTTTCCAATATTAGTATTTACTTCGAATCTTGTATTAATTTTTGTATTTGGAATAGTGAGTTTTGTTATTGATGAATCAGGCTTATAAGTATCTGATTTTCTCTCATAATCAACCCTAAGATTATACTTTGTTACTTTATTATCTAGTACAAAATCTAGGAAATATTCTATACCCCTAATTGGTTTAGTTGTTGTAAAAGTCTTATACTCAGAGTTATATATATCTGAAAATAAAGCAATGTTTATATTATTATATATATAAGATATGCCGGTAAAAACACCTTTCTCATTAGCCATAAAAGATTGCTCCCCAAAATTCATGGCATAAGGTGCCCTATACGTTGGTTCAGAATATCTTATATCAGCCAAAAATATCAAATTATCATATATTTCTAGTAAATAATTTGTTCTAAAGGATATATTACTATTTACATCAGTACAAAATTCGAATTTAAGAATCTCATCATTTCTGCCTATTCTACCATAAATTGAATTGAGAAATCCACTTTGACCAAAAAAACTTGAGAAAGATGAAGATTCGATAAATTTACTATATTCAAGACGTGTTGTTAAGGCTCCAAAACTAAATTTTTCTGTTTCATACTCTATATTCAAGCCCAAAAGTAATTCATCTAATCTATTCCTTTTATTTATTTCTGTTTCAGTTCGAAAATATCCACTTTTATAAATAGATGTTACTACATCCCTCTCAGTATCCAATGTTGCAGCTCTCTTTGTATCACCATAAAGAGTAGCTATTCTAAAGTTTGTTTTATTGTAACTTGAAAACGTTTTTTCGGCATATATACCTCTGAAAAAGTTGTAATCTATCGTGGAACGATTCATATCAGCACCATGTCCAAATTCTGATGAAGTATTAATAAAGTCCGAATTTTTTAAGCTTAGAAAACTCTGATCATATAGATTTCCTAATCCAAAAGATAGATTATAATCCCCTATAATTACTTTGTGATCCTCTTTCTCGTACTTAAGAGCTAATGAAGTAAAGTCGGTTACAGATAATTCGCCATCATCTTTATCAACTACAATGTTTAATTCATAGTCTTGATACTTAGTTCTTAATTTTTGATATAAATTTAGTTCCGAACCCATGTACTTTTCATTAATGAATCCTTTGGTAGGTTCCAAATTACTTCTATAGCGTGCCGTATAATTGTTTTTAAATTCTTTTGATTTAGTATTAGTAGTTATCAAACACTCTCTTAAAACAAATTTAATTATCTCATCTGCTGCTAAATTATTTATAACAAATACCAATTCATTTTGATTTTTATAAGGCTTTTTTGATTTTAATTCATCTATAACCCAATCTGTGATAAAAGGTAACTCCCTTAGTTTTTTCTTACTTGCTGTGTTTATATTTATTGGAGAATTACTATAGTATTCATATATATCTTGGATTTGAGATAGGTCCAAATAATCTTGTGCCGCAGGAGTTCTATTGCCAAAATAGTTTTCTAATAGAGTTTCGAAGTCTTTAGCTTCAATAGCCAAAACAAATTGAAATAAAAATAATATTGTGAATACTTTAATCAAATGTATAACCTAATCCAAATCTATTGGTTACACCAAGTATACTGTGGAAATTCATATCATAATATAATTGAACATCATCTAAAGCATTTAATTTTAGATTGAATTGTATCATTTGTGGTTCTGTGGAATAAGATACTCCTATGTTCCCAAATTCTTCCATTCGTTTAATAAAGCTTAATATAACACTTGAACTATTTTCTATCCTTATTTCTGTTCCTAGTTGGAAGATGAATTCACTGTGTAATTTATATTCGAATCCAAATAGTGCCTTTTGTTTTGTTATATTATTATTACTTTCTAGACTTGAGTTAAAAATATTAGTAATTGAGAATCCGAAATCTAAATTTTTATCTAATTCTAATACGCCACCTATATCAAATGAAATATTCCCAAAGCTGTTAAAATCTTTTATATTGATATAATTATAACTCAATGTTATAGAGGGTGTAAACTTTTCAAACGCTTTGTAACCAATACTATACCCTAAGCTTGAGTATGTATAAATACCTTGGAAAATACCACTAATATTTACGAAGTGAATCAAACTATCATGTCCATATGAAAAATTAAGAAAGTGACTATTTAATTCTTTTAATCCAAAAGTAGAAGGGATGTAACTAGTAGCAATAGTATTACGTTCTATATTTATAAGCTTTGCCGGATTGTCACTAATATCTTGAACAGATATTGAAGAAATTGGAAAGCTAATACGAGGAGAAAAGTTTAACACCTGTCCCCTCAAATTAGGCAAAGTAATAAATAAAAATAAGCAGTAATATATGATTATTCGAATCATTATGTTATCTTTGTTAATGGTCCAATATAAATAAAAAATGAAAATTATGAGAAAAATATTATTAATAATTGCAACTTTTATAGCTTTTGGTTTTAATGTAATAGCCCAAGAAATAGAAGCAGATGTGACTGTCAACATGGAAATGCTAGACCAAGACAAAAGAATAAATGTATCAACTTTAGAAATGGATCTAGAGAGGTATATAAACTCAACAAAGTTCACAGATATCGAATGGGAAGGTAGAAAAATACCAGTTGATATCTCAATAGCATTAACTGGCGGATACAACAATAGATATTCAGCAAAAATGTTTATAGCTTCTAAAAGATATTTATTCGGACAAGAAAATGGTACATCTATAGTTTTAAAGATAGCTGATAACGAATGGTCATTTGATTATGCACAAGGTGCTTATTTTAATTACGATATAACAAGATATAATGAGTTTTCAAGTCTTATTGATTTTTATATGCTATTAATTATAGGCTCAGATATGGATACTTATGAGACTTTGGGTGGTAACCCTGCGTTTAACATAGCGAGAAGAATAGCAGGAGTTGCTTCGAGCAATAATATCCCTGGGTTTAATACATTTATTCAGCCAGGTGAATTTACAAAATATGCACTTATCTCAGAGTTAACTGATTTGAGATTCGAACATTTAAGAGTATTATTTTTCGAATATTATGTAGACGGCCTTGATATGATGGCAGAAAGCAAAGAAAAAGGATTAGAAAATCTTAGGAAAACGATTAGTGATATTGTAGATTATAAAAAGAACAAAATGACTGGTCCTAGTGTTTTATTACAAGCCTTTTTTGATTCTAAAGCTTTTGAATTGGGGGCTACATTTGAAGGATACGAAGACCAAACTGTATTCAAGGATTTAAAGTATATAGATCCAAGTAATACTACGCTTTACGAAAGACATGAAGGTAAATAAACAAATCAAGAAAGATTAAAAGGTAGTCTATTAGACTACCTTTCCTATAATTATAGGATTATCAGATTTGCAAGATGAAAGTACATTATCCACATACTCTGGTCTTGCTATTAGTATCATACCTATACCAAGATTAAAAGCTTTTCTCATTTCTTCATCACTTATTTTACCTGTTTTCTGAATTAAATCAAATATGGGTAAAGTATCCCAAGAGTTCCAATCAATATCTAAGACACAGTCCTTAGGCATAATTCGTGATGTATTACCTATAATCCCTCCACCTGTTATATGCGAGATGCCAGTTAATAGCTGATTCTCAATTAGCGGTTTGACATTATTCAAATATGATCTGTGGACTTGTAATAATGCTTCCCCAATAGTTTCATTCATACCCTCAGGTTTATCATTAATATCAAATTTAGGAAATAGTACCTTTCTTGCCAATGAATAACCGTTCGTATGTAAGCCAGAAGATTCAAGACCAATTAGTACATCACCTTTTTTAATTTTAGATCCATTTATTATATTCTTCTTATCCACAACTCCTACTATTGTACCAGACATATCGTATTCATTGTCATTATAGAATCCAGGCATTTCAGCTGTCTCACCACCAATTAAAACACAATTATTTTCTTTACAAGCTATTGCAAAGCCTTTTATAACATCTGTAGCAACCTCAGGTATTAGCTTACCCGTAGCAAAATAATCTAAGAAGAATAATGGAGTTGCGCCACCAGCAAGGATATCATTAGTACAATGATTAACTAAACATTGCCCAACAGTATCATGCTTGTCTGCCATAAAAGCTACTTTTAACTTCGTTCCAACACCATCGGTCGATGAAACTAAAACTGGATGTTCATACTCAGGAAATGAAGCATCGTAGAATCCACCGAACAAACCTACTTCAGAAAGTACGTTTTTATTCATAGTTTGCTTTATAAACGGCTTGATACTATCTACAGTTTTTTCACCTGCTTCTATATCTACGCCTGCTGATTTATAAGTTTCTGACATATTCAACCTATCTTATTGGTTTCCATTCTTTTGAATAAGATTTTCCTAATAAAAGTACGGAAACTGAATTTAAAAACCATTTAGTTAATGTGCTAGTGTATCCCTCTTGTCTGAATCTACGAGGAGATTCGTACACTACGAAATCATCTAAAAATTTTATTTTACCTATTTTTGTAATTCTTCGGTACAAATCAAAATCTTCACCAGCAACAATTTTTTCGTTGTAACCATTTACTTTATCGAATGTAGATCTTTTGATAATCTGACATTCTCCCCTACCCATACCTATACCAATTTGATTTAGAAATTTAAAATATTTATTCATTAAAAAATAGAATATTCTATCTTTCTTTTCTGTTTCATCTTCGAAGGGAAGGACCTTTGAAGCAATTGCATCAATATTTTTTAACTTAGGATTATTATCCCAATTACTTAGCTCATCTAAAATATAGTTAATGTCTTTAGGATAAGTATCCGCATTTATAAACATCAATATATCACCAGATGCTACCTCAGCACCTTTATTTCTGCCTTCAGCAATTGTCTGTCGATAGTCTCCTTTATGATGTACTATCTTATCAACATTACCATTAATTTTTTCAAGAGTACCATCTTTACTACCTCCATCACTGACTATTAACTCCAAATTGTACTTTTCTTTTAGTTCAATTGGATAATTCAATAAAGTATCAGATATAATCTTTTCTTCCTTATATACTGGAATAATTATACTTATCTTAATATTACTTTTGATTTTTATACTCTTGTAAATTTAATTGATACAAATTTATCAAATTATCTAAAACTCTACGAATGGATATACTAACATAAATTTAGTTTGTTCACCAATTTCAATTGCTGGTGAAGGCAATTTAACATAATTAAGTGATTGTATAAACCAATCAAATGGGGCACCAACTTCTGGTATTATTTCGGCAAGATTATAATCTAGTGCTATAATAAACTTTCTATCACCATGTACGACTCCATTTACAGCATACGAATCAGAACAATCGAAGTTAGGGTCTAAAGGGTCACAAAGGTTTCTAACAGCATAACCGAATGATAATTGAAGCCATTTAGGCCAATATTGATTATAATCGTCACCCAATAGATTATGAACATTTACTGACATCCACATTGTATGGGAACTATAATCATCAATAAATGCAAAATGAGGTCTTCTTTTCATTTCACCATGAGCATCTGCAGGAATATACATGAACTTAGGAGTGAAATTTTGAAGAAAAGGAACATAATATTGAGCTAAAAAAAATCCTGCACCAAATACATCGGCATAAAAGTCAGAAGGTGAAAATCCAAAATTACTACCATATCCATCCAATATCTCAATATATGTCTGGTACGATAGTCCTATAGTTGCACCTAAGATGTTAGATAACTCCCATCCTATTCCTGCGGATGATAAAAATTCTGTATAAGCATAAGACATAATATAACTACCAAATATATGACCTGCTTTATCTGCGTATAAGGCATATTGCCCGTCTTCAATAATCTTAAATTCTGCTTGATCTTTCCATATTGTGTTAGCCTGATAAATGTGTTGTGAGACCATAAAAGCCAATGTTGTGGCAGAAATACCTATTAGATAAGGAGTATTTATGTTTGTCTCATAATTAGGTAATTCACCATTTAGAGAATATCTTTTTGTACCCGCATAATAAAAATCAGTTGAATCAATTTTGATTGGCTTTTCTAGTTCTTTTGTATATAAACTAGTTGTGAATAAATTACTAATCATATAGAGTAGTAAAATTAAGTTTTTATTCATTTAATATTTGGCTTGATTATTGTTATATTTGTAATATAATATAAATATTACTTATATTCTAATGAAAGAACACGTAAAAATATTAATAGACACCAGAAAAGCAAAGGGACTAGATTTATCAGAAGTTTCCCGAAAAACTGGTATTAGACAAACTGTGCTAGAATCAATTGAGTCTGGTGAGTTACCTGAGTTACCTGTTGTATATTTACGTTCTTTTATTAAAAAATATGCTAGTTTTCTTGGTTTATCGAATGATTCTTATTCTGACTTAATGAATGAATTAGATAATAGGCTTGCTAAGGAACAATTGTTGCATAAGCCAATAACAAATGAATCTGCTAGTATTATAGATCCAAGTGATAGAAATCTAGCATCTATCATCAAATCTCAAAATTATAAAGAACTTATATCTGATAAAAGATTAGTTTCATCGCTTATGTACCTTGGTCTTGGATTAGTACTAATATCTATAGTTTATTTTGTTTTTTTCTCAAGCGAAAGTCAACCCGAAAGTTCAATAGTAGATAATATTGAAATTGGAGATGAAATCAAAGAAAGTGAAGATGAAGAAAGTCTTTTAAACTATTTTGATACTTCTGATAGCCTCGTACTAGAGGCGTTTGCCTTAGATACATCGTGGATGAGTGTTACTATAGATGGTAAAAAGAATGAAGAAATTCTCCTCAAACCAGGGGCAAAGAAAGTCTGGAAAGCTGCTAAATTTTTCACTATAACAGCAGGTAACGCTGGCGGTGTTCAGCTAAAAAGAAATGGTGAAAAATTAGAGCCTCTTGGAGCAAGAGGAAATGTAGTTAATAATGTTAAAATAACTAAAGATGAAGTAAGTAAATAATTTATAATCCACTTTTTATCAAATCGTGTATCCTTACAATTCCAACACATCTATTTTGATTATCAACAACAGGTAGTACATTAATTTGACTTTTTCTATTTTCCATTACAGATAGTGCTCTACCTACTAAAGTATCTGAACTTACTGTAATTGGATTTGAAGTCATAATATCATTTATCTGTATTTCAGATATTGACTCATATCTATTTAGAGCTCTACGGGTATCACCGTCCGTAACTATACCAACTAAACGATGATTATCAACTACACAAAGGCAACCTAAAGGTTTATCTGTCATTACTATCAATGCATCTCTAAAAGAGCTATTAACTTCAATTAATGGTATATTATTTCCTTTATGCATAACATCACCAACAGTTATTGTTAGATTCTTTCCTAGTTGACCCAACGGATGATTAAATGCAAATTCAACTTCACTGAAATTATTCATTTTCATTACCGAAGCAGCTATTGCATCGCCTAATGCCATAGTCAGTGTTGTACTTGTAGTAGGGGCTAATTCAATTGGACATGCTTCTTTTTGCAATGGTATATACAAATGAATATCTGAGTGTTTAGCTAGATATGACTCTTGATTGGTTGTAATTGCTATTATATTTGTTCTCTTCTTTAAATACGGATATAGTAAGATTAATTCATCTGTAGTTCCACTCTTGGAAATAAGAATAGAAACATCTTCTTCATTTACAATCCCTAAATCACCGTGTAGAGCTTCAACTGGATGTAAAAATAATGATGGAATCCCGACACTAGAGAATGTAGCAGCTATTTTTTTTCCAACAATTCCAGATTTACCTACTCCTGAAATAATCACTTTACTTGCATTCTTAATTTCGTGACAAGCAGTTATAAAACTTTCATCTAAAGAAAAGGAAAGAGATTCTAATGCTTTTGATTCTTCAATTAAAACTCTTTGAGCTTCTTTTATAATATCCATATCTTTTTTATATGCAAAATAAGAATAATTTTACTATCCTGGAGGCCATTGCATACTTCTTCCTGCTAATAAATGTAAATGTATATGATAAACTTCCTGTCCCCCATTCTTATTACAATTAAAAACAAGTCTATAGCCTTCTTCAGCTATTCCTAATTCCTTTGCAATTAGTTTTGCTCTAAATATTAACTTACCTGTTAACTCTAAATCATTTATTTCAATATCATTGATAGTTGGAATATGTTTTTTTGGAATAATTAGAATATGAATTGGTGCTTGTGGATTTATATCTTTAAATGCTAATATCTCATCATCTTCATATACAATACTTGCAGGTATTTCCTTACTAATAATTTTATCAAAAATAGTGTTATTCATTTATAATCTCCTTTCGTTTAAAAAGAAAAAACCCTCGTTATAAGAAGTATAACGAGGGTTTTAATTTTAATTTAAATGTAATCTAATATTATTGAACTACATTCATTTTAGCTGATTGAGTTTGACCATTAGCAGTGATTCTGTAGATATAAGTACCAGAAGTTAATCTGTTACCAATAGCATCAGTTGCATCATAAGGTAAAACATAAGTACCAGCATCAACATCGTCGTTTAATAATGTCTTAACAACATTACCTAATAAATCAAGAACTTCAATTCTTACATTACCATTTTCAACAGTAGTGTATTCGATATTAGTTGAAGCACTAACTGGGTTTGGAGAGTTACTGATTACTAGACCAGCATTTCCAACTTGTACAGTTACGATATCAGTTTCATGACAGTTTTGAGTACCATCAAAATCAACTTGTCTTAATTTATATTGGTAAGTAGTACCAGCTTTTACATTCTTATCAGTATAAGAGTAGTAGCTAGTAGTTTTTGTATTACCATTACCATTTACGAAAGTAATTTGTTCCCAATCGTTAAATTCGCTATTAACTTTAGCTCTTTTCTCGATGTAGAAACCTTTGTTGTTCTCTTCAGTAGCAGTAGTCCAAGAAAGATCAATAACTGAGTTTCTTTCTTCGCCTTCGAAGCTAACAAGTTCAATTGGAACATCACAGTCATCAACACTTTGTACGTTTCCAGAAGCCTTAGCGCCTAAGAAAGGTCTAATCAATGGAATCCAAGTACCGTTTGTTAATGTTAAAGTAACACCTTCTGCAGGAACCCAACCAAAGTGGTGTAAGTGAGCGTAACCCACGTTACCAATACTTGGAGTAAATGCAGTCCAATTACCTGAACCTCTAGTGTTTTCAAATGCAAAGTAACTATTATTTAGTAAGTTACCACTTACAACTCTCTTTCTAAATTCTTTATGAATATTAAGAGATACACCAGATCCACCGACAGCATTAACAAAGTTTACTGGAGGTGGTACATATACAGACATTGTTCTTAGACCAGTTCTTTGTTTAGAACCACCTAACTCAAGTCCAGTTTCACCTAATTGAGCAATAGCAATCCAGTAAGTTCCTTTTGGTAATACGATACCTTTTGGTAACAAGTATCTAACATATTTACCAAATTCTAATTTGTCAGTTCTATCATCTCTACCTCTAGTTCTATCTAATCTAGATTCAAGAATTTCTTCTGTAGGAATATCCAAATCAGTTCTACCTTTATAGATTGATAATGCAATGTGGTCAGGAGCTTGGTTAATAGTTCCGAATAATGCATCATATCCATAGATAGTGTCAGCTTGTAATAATTCAAATTTCATAGCCAATTGACCAGAAATACTACCACCTACATAACCTGAACCAAATGTTAGTTCATCATAACCACCAGATTGACCATTAACGTTACCTCTACCACCATAAGCATAAGCTTCGATGTTTAGACCTCTACCAGCAGGGAATGCACCACCACCAATATCGTTAGAAGGATTATCAATTGGGTCATAAGCAAATGTAGAACCAAATTTAATTGTAAAGTCAGTATATGTAGTGTCATTCAATTCTTCTAAATCACCACCAGGAACAACAATGATTGCTTGAGCACGGTATTGACCTTCACCAAATTTACGAGCTTCGAAATCAGGGAATGCTCTAACGATTTCATTGTTAGGATCGTGATACGTAACAGCTTTAGTATTACAATAAACTAAGTTATTTGGATTATCAGTGCTAGTACCTCTGAAAATCTTAACTTTGATATGGTAAAACGGAGCGTTATTAGCAGTATTGTTAGTTGCAGTAACTTCTATTGGAACCTTAGACGCTTGAGTAGCAGGAGCTTCAGTATAAGGCCAGCTTATAGAAACAGCACTTACTTCGATATCTGTAGTTTCAGTAGATTTGAATAATACATTAATATTATCTACTAAGAAGTTATCATCATCATCGTTAGTACACTGAGCACATTTTTTATCATTTGTTGCCCACATTTTCAATCTAAATCTGAAATGTTTAGCACCATCGTTTTGATGTCTGATAAATGTGTCCGGTATCGGAACGAAGTATTTTTTGTAAATAAAGTCGAAACCATCATCATAAATGTCAGCTCTTAGAGAGTTTTCTTCTCTAGTAGCAGTATTAGGTAATGCTAGAGATGAATCTCTATCAGTTTCTAAGAAACCAGTTAAATATCCACCAGCACCAAATACACCTAATGCAGGAACTTTAGTTTCAGCATCTACGCCATTTCTACGAGGGTGGTTTCTCCATCTGTTATCTTTAACGTTAGTTATATTAGCAGCACCATTATCAGATGGTTGCATAATTTCTAAAGCTAACATATCAGGGCTAGAAGAAACAGCAACTCCAGTACTAAATACAGTAAATGGATCTCTGTTTAATACAGCTCTTGGCTCTGGACCAACAAGTAAGTTATCTCCATAACCTCTATCCCAAAATTCTTTATCTAATGTTCTTTGAACTGATAGAGAAATTACTGAGCCATATCTATTTCTCATATCGATAGGATGAGATCTTAATTCGTCACCTGGTGTATTATCTTGACCACCAGTAGTTACTCTATTCAACTTAATAACAGGAGAACTTAAAAAGAAATTAGAGTTATTGTCAGCTGTAAATCTACCTCTAGGTGGTAACGGATGTCTAGAAAGAACATCACCACTTACAACCTCAGCATCAATACTTACCCATTTTTGAACTGAAGGAATCGGAACACCATCAATTATATGGTACTCTCTAGCATCATCACTAAAGAAATTATGTAATTTCATAACGTGAAGATCAACTCCAGCAGTGTCATCAAATGGCCAAGCATCACCTAATTTTTTATTTGTATTAGGGTTAGTCGCATCAGCTACAACAAATGCAGCCATTCTACCAATTTGGTAAAGCTTGTTATTTTCATCTCTTGCGAACTCATTAGGTTCAAATGGAGGGAATTTAACTTCAACATAACCATATGGAGGAATACCAGTTCTAGTTTTTCCATTCCAAGGATTAGTCCCTGGGTAGTTAGCAACTTCAGCTTGATAGTTATTATCTTTATCAATTGTAACAGTAACAAGTCTAACTCTTACATCAGGATTACCTTCACAATTTGCTAAGTTGTCATCTGGAGTAGATAAACATTTGTTATCAACTGGTACAGCTCTGTTATAAATTAATCTACCTGTAGCTTTATTCAATACTCTAAAACGAGCATAGAAATTTAAATCTTGAGGTACAAAATTCACACCAGTAGGTGCTTGAATATCATTTGATACGTTTTGAATAATTGCAACTGGTTGGATAGCACCTAAGTGATCATTACCAGCTAACAATTCATAATTATTTACATCTCTAGTATTAACTTTCTCAGAAAAAGCTAAAGAAGCATTCGGATCTTGTTTACGAACTCTATACTGAATATCAACAACTCTTAATGTATTTTGATGTTGCTTGAATTTCAGTGACGTAAAAGTTTGTGGGTAACTAGCAGGAGTTCTCACATAAGTAAAATAATGAGTATATTGCTCATATTCTCTTACCCATGGGAAACTAGAACTATTTTGATCTGGACCACCAGTTACATTGTAATTAGCATGTCTACCAAAGCCATAAACACCAACTGCAGAGTTACCTCTAAAGATATCTTTAGCTTGGATTACTGTATTTCCTGCTCTAACACCACCCATAAATCTTTCGTAAATGATTGTAATACTACTATCATTTCTATTTAGGATAGTTTGTCCAGAAACAGCTGTATATCCATCATCACTTGGTCTATAGTCAGCTGCACCATAAGTTATAGTCCAACCTAAAGTACTTTTTACACTATTACCAACAGCTAAGTTTTCAAAATAGATTACTAACTTATCATTAGCTATTGTTCTGAAATAATGAACTTTACCATGATTATCTACTTTGTTTTGTGTACGAGAGTATTGTGATAACTCATAATCTCCATACATGAACCCTATTAAAGCAGGTTTGTATGCAGCAGATGTAATGTTATTCATACCATGAACATTTAAAAGTGAACCATTGTTTGCAACATCACCACGGATACCTCCGTTTGGATCAGCTTTATTACCGCCAAGAATTGACCAGTTATATCCAAAATTGTCAGAAACATTATCTGTCAGACCGTTTCCAGTTCTATTTCTATTTTCACTACCGATAAAACCAACGAAATAATCCATTGAATTAGGATCATAAGCTGATTGCTCACCAGATGGGATGTACTTGTTACCAAACTCATCATAGAAATATCTTCTGTTAGTAAGGGCAATTAATCCATTAGTAGTTACATAAAATGAGTCGTAACGAATACCATTAAAGTAGAAACCACCAACTAATTTCAATGGCATAGGACCAGCGAATGCATTGTTAGTAGTATCTTGGAAATATTCGTTATGCTCAAAGAAGTCACCACCATTTTGAACAGGGTAAGCTGGATTTCTAAAGAATCTCAACCCTTCTTCTTTATTATTATCCCAATAAGTTTTTTCAACTACCCTTGGGCCAGGTAATATTGATACCCATCTTTCAGGATTTTCATCTAAACTATAAATAGTTTCAGATGGTTTCCAGTAAGCTGGAGCGTCATCAGCGAAATCTACTACATAGTATCCAGTAGAAACCGCGATAGCATCGTGAGCGTTACTCACGAGATTGAATGGCAAAGGAGCAGTACCTAACTGGTAGAAACTTTTCCTTTGTGTCTCATTGCTTTTGCTACTCAGCAAATTTGGTGAAGTGTAGTCAGATTGAACGCTGATGTTATCATCATTACGCTCAACCGTAACTTGTGCACTTACAGCCATAGTTGCCGCAGCGAAAAGAGAAATGAGGAATATAGCGTATATTCTTCTCATTTTTAAATCTCCTATAAATTGTTAAAAAATAAATTGTAAAAAATAATTATCGTTTAAATCTCCAGCCCTTATCTTCATATTCGAAGATCCAGCCAGCTATTTTTCCTGGTTCTATAGTTTTGAAAAAATTCCAATATTCTTCATCATATACAAAACCTGAACTAGTATCATTATTAGGAACGCTTTCTGCTTGCATTATTATATTGCTCAAACGCTCTTTCCATTTCGTAAAATTTTCAACTCTCAAATCAATCCAACCATCATAACAGAATTGATCTAAATTTTCTTTTGTAAATTCAATTTCATCTTGATTTCTTCTTACTGGAATCTTAACAAAATCTCCTCTTAAATACTTGCCATCTTTTAGCAAGATTGGTAATCCTATTGAAAGTATTTCCTTTCTAAGTCCAGAATTCTGATTTATTAGTTCTGTTGCTTTAGTAGCTATGTCTTCCTCTGAAATACTCAATAGAGATTTAACATTTTCATTTATTAGTCTTAATATATTTGCTTCGTGTAACAACTTTGACAATCTTGGGGGACCAAGTAATTCAAATGCAACACTATTCAATCCGTTTTCTTTTTCTAAATGACTTAATCGTTTTACAGCTTCGTTTCTAAGGTAACCACCTCTGTAAGTTGGGCCTAAAGTGAATGCATCTAGTCCTTGTATTACGTCTTTACCTGTGTTTCCGCCTCTAATTTCAAATACTGTATATTCAGCAATTTCTTCTGGTGTTACAATCTCCATCTGACCCAAAGCACTTATTGCTTCAAATTCACCTTTTGAGAAAATTCCGTTTTCACCTGTATCTATATAAACTGATTTAAGATATTCATTGGTAGATACAACATTCTCTTTATTATCAAACTTAAATGAACCATTACTCTCTAATGCATTGTCTGGGTTCATATCGAATAGTTCGATTTTTTTACCACCTTTTCTAATATCACCATAAGTTATCTTCTTCCATGCAATAGTCGCAGCAGGTTTAATTTCCTTTACTATGGTACTATCAGGAGTTCTAGCTAACAGAAACATAAGCATTGAATGAGCACCAGCGACAGCTGTTTTCGAAAGTAATACTCTCGATGGTCTTTCTTCGCTATGTGTATAAGGAATATTCATTCCCATTCCACCCGTACCTGTAGTTCCTATTTTCATGTACATACCAGTTTTGAATTCAGACATTGCTTTATTTAGTATTTGAACATGTCTTATCAATTGTGGTATATAAGAACTTGCTATTAGTTTTTCAACATTTAAGCTGTTTAGATTTCCAGTCTTTATATCGTTTAATACATTATTGGATTGACTATACACATTTAGATATGCAATTGCTGTTGCTGTGTTAATACAATCAATTATAACATCTGGTTGAGATTTTTTAATAAAACTGTATAAAGCAGAATTATTAGCAATTTCGTCATCTAATTCAGAGAAAACATCATTTATAAATCCATGTCTAGAATCTTCATTGTTGAAAAGTTCAGATGGATTAACATCTTTCCATTCCTCTCTAGTAAACACATTACCCCACATCGGAGTGAACTTGCAATTTGAATTAGAAAATTCTTTTTCCAGATTAGATACTGCATCTTTTGCTTCTTCTTCTTTTAGTGATGTTACTATAAGCTCCGCTGGATCGTACTTCATCAGCTTGTTACATATAGCATTACCAACTAATCCCCAACCACCCAATATTAGTATTTTCGAATTTTTTATTTGCATTTATTTTCCATTTTCTACTATTTATTGATATCCGAATTATGACATTCACGTAAATTAAAAAATAGTTAATTATGAAACAAATAAGAATAACTAACAGTATTGAAAGTTGTATTTTTTAAATAGTTTCAAAGAACTTGTCACTTTACTATCTATATAGACACATGAACAGCAAAAACGTCTCAAGAAAAGTGAACTTTTTTTCTCATTTTTATCCACATTTAAGGTCAGAATCTCAATATTCCCTTATATTTGAATGAATTAAGTAAATTAAATTTTTTTTATGACTGAAGTACTTTTTATTGTTTCATTTAGCTTTTATTTCGCCAGAGCCCTATTTTTTGTACTTGGTGCCAAAAAAGGTAGAATAAAATTTAAAGAAATACTTATCGATAGATATCCATTTGTTAGTATAATAGTTCCTGCACGCAATGAGCAAGATAATATAATTATGTGTCTTGAATCACTGGTTGATTCTGATTATCCTCGTGACAAGTATGAAATTATTGTAGTAAATGATAGATCTAGTGACTCCACTCAAAATCTAATAGAACATTTTGCTCAAAAACATAATAATGTCAAATTATTAAATATTACTACAGATAATCAAAAAGTAGTGGCTGGTAAACCTGGTGCATTAGATTTCGGAATTTCTAAGGCTACTGGTGAGTACATACTACTAACAGACGCTGATTGCAAGGTAAATAAGAAGTGGATTTCTAGTTTGGTTAAAACATTTGTTGAAAAAAATTCTGACCTAGTAGCAGCATTTACATTAGTCAAACATGATTCATTCTTCGATAAATATCAAGCAATAGAATGGATACTAATGCATACTATGGCTTCTGGAGGGATGGGTTTAAATTTTCCTCTTGGGTGCTTCGGTAATAATATGGCTTTCAAAAAATCTATATATATGCAAACAGGTGGATATGGTAATATAGAATTTTCTGTTACAGAAGATTTGGCTTTACTCCAAACGGTTCATAAAATGGGTGGTAAAATCAATTATATTTGTCATCGAGATAGTACAGTGAAAACATTACCCTTACAAAGTGTAAAAGAATATCTTAATCAACGAAAAAGATGGGCTATTGGTGGTAAAAAATTAGGATGGAAAGCTACTTTATTCGTATTAGCATCTTTATTGATATGGATAACGGCCGTGGTAAGTTTTATCGAAGGACATTATTACATGAGTATTACAATTATGTTGCTTAAAGTTATTACTGATGTAATATTAGTTATTCCAACTATATACACTGTAAAGGAAAAAGGACTTCTACCCTATTTACTTCCTTCTAATTTTCTTTTCATAATAGTTGAACTAATACTCCCATTTCTAATAATAAATAAGAAAGTAGAATGGAAAGGACAGATATTCAAATAATTATTTGCCTTTAATTACTATAGTTTTCATCATATTATCAAATATAGGTTGGTAATATTTGAAATCTTCTGCTGCTGATTGGAAATAACCGTAAAATAGTTGGTCATGTTTAGTTGTTACTAATTCATACATAATTAGTTTGTAAGTACTTTCGTTTCTTTGTGATTGAGTCAAAAAGTTTAATGCTTTCCAACCATTTAGCATAAACTGTTTTTGAGAAACCAGATCATAAGATTTATAATCACCTGTATTCTTTAATTGACTTTGTTGCCAAAATGTTACTAATTCATCTTCATTACTTACACCATATAATTTCCCCATATCATAATTATATGACAAAGTGATAACAACAGTTTGAAATCGAGGGTTTGCATCTTTTTGAGGTACAGTAATTATCATGCTTTCTTCATTGTCTTTAGATTCTAACTTTACATCCCAATGATTTGGTACTTCCAAACTAAAATATCCATTTTTTGAATTTACTTTTTCGTAAACATATTTATTAGGATCTTTGAATTCAACACCAGTTATTTTGAAAAGAGATTCTCTATCTTTTTCAGCTAATTCTTTTTTACCTAATTCATCATAAAGAACAGCTCTATTATTGAGTGCATCTGTGTGATTGGGGTTTTTCTTTATTATAGTAGTATAGTCTTTTATGGCATTTTCATAATCTTTTAATTTATAATAAACAGAAGCCCTACTTAAATATAAATCTTCACTTTTAAGACCTTTTTTTTCAGCTTTTTTATACTGATCTATTGATTTATTTAACTCATTATTTTTATAAAGCAACCGAGCTAATTGAAAATTAATATCAGGGTTATTTTTATCTAATTGCAAGGCAGTATTAAGATCCGAAATAGCAGAATCAATTTTTTCTAAAGAAGTATATGCGCTACCTCTATTCAAGTAAGCATGAGAGAATTTAGCGTCTAATGATATTGATTTAGTGAAGTCATCTACAGCACCGTAAACATCTCCTAGGTAAGCTTTAGTAAGCCCTCTGCCATTATAATAATCAGAAACTGTAGAGTCAATTTGTATCGCTTCTGTAAAGTTTGTCTTTGACTCCTCATAGTTGTTTAGAAACAAATGGGCGAATGCTATTTGACCGTAAATATATGAACTTTTAGGGATTTCGCTCAAGCTCTTTTCATATAAGCTAATAGCTTCCTCATACTTATGTTCTTGATAGAGTTTTTCAGCTTTTTTGAAATTTGGTGAACTTTGAGAACTTGCATTTGAAAAACTTGTTAATATTATAAGGATTACTAAATATTTTTTCATACTCTACGTTTTATTAGTTATTATTACCCACTAATTTACGGCAAAGTAATGAAAAAGTTATTATTTTGTTCTATTATTTTGTTATTTACATATACTGCTAAATCCGATATTGGATTTGGTTTGATGTTAGGTGAGCCTACAGCAATAACAATAAAATCAAGAACAAGTGGTAGTAACGATTGGATTTTTAATGTTGGTTCATTTTCTCGATATGGTAATTTGAGATTAGATGGAATTTACACGTTCAATTTCCCAAATGCATTCAGTAGCAGAGATTTTGAGTTATATGCTGGTGTAGGAGGGGTATTAGCATTCGGTGAAGGTAATAGTTTTATTTACGAAAAGAAAAAGCGTGACAATGATTTCGGATTGGGTGTAAAGGATTAATGGGAGTGAATTTTAAACCTAACAAAAAGTTCGAAATTTTCTTAGAGTTAGGCCCTTTAATAGGTTTAACTAATGGAGTTGGTGCAGATATGGAATTAGGGTTAGGATTTAGATTCTATCCATAATTTTTTTTAATTAAATTAAAGGTAAAAGTATATGAAAGTAATTATTAGTGTTGTAACATTCGTCATTCTTACTCTATCCAGTTATTCAGATTGTATGGTTGGAACTGGAAGGACTATCGAAGACAAGGTTTATGTCCCTGAAGTAAAATCTTTGGTGATAAATGTACCAATGAATGTAGTGTTGACTCCAGGTCAAGAAGAAAGTATATTAGTTAAAACTAATGAGGACATACTAAGAAATTTGATATTTAATTATGACGATGGTGAACTAGTAATTTCGGGAAGACAAGATTTATGCCCAAATGATTTGACTATTTTTATATCATTGAATAGAATAAATTCGATTATATTAAACGAAAATACAAAATTGACAGGTACAGGAACCTTTAAAACTGAAGATTTTGAACTAGAAATAAATAGTTCATCTGATGTTGATTTATCATTAACAGCAGAAGAAATTGAAATTGACATAGAAGGAAGTGGAAATGTCAATTTAAAAGGAAATGCAGAAGAATTAATTATCACTATGGATGGTAGTGGGACTTTAGATGCAGGTCAGTTAATAGCAGATGAAGTAAACGTGGAATTGGATGGAAATGGAATTATTACGGTACATCCTAAAAATGTTTTAAAAGCTAATCTTAATGGAAATGGTAAAATTCTCTATAAAAATAAACCAAAAGAGTTATCTATAGAGAAAGATGGAAACGGAATAGTGGAACAAACAAGATAATAAAAATGAAGATATTAGTAATTGAAGACGACTACGCACACTTCCATACTATAAAGATGGCATTAAAATACGCACTCGATAAAGACGTTGCAGTTGATAATGCTTTGAAACTAAATGATGCAATTAGTTTTATGAAAGACAAAGACTACGATTTGATTATCAGCGATTTATTCCTACCTTATTCTTCAACATTGATGAATACTATTGAGAATGTAATAAATAACAAGAAAACTGCAACTGTTATCTTTTGTAGTGCTATGAACATCTCAAAAAGTGATATGGATCATATAAATTCCAAACAATGGATTTTCTTTCCTAAGAATGATAAGTTTCCTGAAAACTTAAAAAATACTGTAAAAGAAAAATTCATTGGTTAATATAAATAAGAAATATAACCTTTTTTTATTAAAATATTTAGTTGTTATTATTTCATATTATCTAATACTTCTAATACCAAATAATTATATTTTAGAGCAGTACCTAAACAGTACTGCTTTTTTTTCTTCTTCAATTATCAGTTTATTTACTACAGGTGTTAAAAACGTAGGTGATATTATTATGAGTAACACTTTCTCAGTCCAAATTTCTTTCGGATGCGAAGGTACAGAACCCATGATATTATTTATTGCTGGTGTATTAGCGTTTGATGCTTCTTGTAAAAAAAAAGTTGTGGGTATTACTTTAGGAATCTTTTTACTGTATTTATTAAATCTCATCAGGATTGTTATTCTGTTCTTTGTAGGTAGTAGTGATATAGAACTATTTATTGCTTTACACGACATATATCTTCAGTTAATTCTAATTATAATTTCTATACTAATGTTGATATATTGGATTAATTATGCGAAAAGATAATATATTAAAATCAGTTATTATATTTTTATTCAGTATTATTTTATTATTATCTATGAAGTCTTTTCTCGTTGATTGGAGTAATGGTTATTTACTCCAAATGACCAATATTTTCATAGATGAATATGTAAATGAGAAATACATATTTGAAAAAGAAGCTTTTGTTGTAGTAGAAAATGAAGAATTTTTGAGTGTTGACTGTATATTTTATGGGACTCAGCAAGGGATTTTAAAGAGGAATGTAAAAATAAATTCTTTTCTTGAGTTCTTGTTGCCAATTTTTATTCTTATATCTTTTTCAATTTCAACTTGTTTTTACTTTAAATCGAAATGGTTGTTTTTAAGTTTTTCGATAATGGCAAGTATATATATTTTCACGATTAAAATACTCATTTTAATATTTGATAATTATAATTATGATGAATTCAAATTATCCGAATTTATATTTCCTATAGATCAAATAATCTATTTTATCAATTTTGTTCTTAATACAACTGGATCAAGTATCAACTTCGTACTTCCAATACTTATCATTCTGATTCAATTCTCGATTTTTACACCTAAAGAGAATCTGAAGTTTATCAATCAATAACTTCTTTTCTATCTTCTGGTCTCAGTATATCCCAAATTCTGTTTTTAAGCTCTTCAACATTTATGTGTGAAACGGCGGAAATTAACAATGGTTTGATATTATCTTCAAACCTTAATTCTTCTAGTTCTATTCTTCGTAAATCGTCAATAGCATCTATTTTATTAATACAAATTATTTTTTGTTTTTCTTCCATTTCAGGATTGAATTTGTACAACTCTTTTTTCAAAGTTTCAAAATCTGAAACTATATCATCACTAAACGCCTCAAGTATATATACTAATACTCGAGTCCTTTCTACATGACGTAAAAATTGATGACCTAAC
Organism: Chlorobiota bacterium; assembly: GCA_041595255.1. Lineage (GTDB taxonomy): Bacteria > Bacteroidota > Ignavibacteria > Kapaibacteriales > UBA2268 > PGYR01. The sequence continues at coordinate 17,000 of JBFHKR010000006.1, read as the reverse complement.
CCTTTCCCCTCACTTGCACCCTCAATTAATCCTGGTATATCAGCTACTACAAAGCTTTTAGATTCGGCTATTTTGACTACACCTAAATTTGGGACTAATGTAGTAAAATGATAATCTGCTATTTTAGGTTTAGCTGCTGAAATAACTGAAATTAAAGTAGATTTACCAACATTCGGAAATCCCACTAATCCTACATCTGCAAGAAGTTTTAATTCTAGTGTAACACTTAGTTCAACACCAGGAATACCAGGCTGAGCATATCTAGGAGCTTGATTTACTGAGTTTTTAAATTCGGCATTTCCTTTTCCTCCCATACCTCCTTTAGCTATTATTTCCTGTTGCCCTGGTTCTACTATATCTGCTATTATAACACCAGTTTCAGCATTTTTAACTAATGTTCCTACTGGCACTTTAATTATTCTATCTCTTCCATTACGGCCAGTGCAAAGGTTTTTACCACCTGATACACCGTTCTCAGCTTCGTATTTTTTAGCATATTTGAAGTCAAGTAAAGTACTTAATTGGGGATCACCTTTTATAATCAAATCACCACCTTTACCTCCATTTCCACCATCAGGGCCACCTTTAGCGACAAATTTTTCTCTCCTAAAGCTGACGTGTCCTTTACCACCATCTCCAGACCTAACATCAATATTTGCAATATCTATAAATTTCATAATTCTAACTTCTTTAATGCTTCTTCTATTCTACTTACAGTAACTATTTCTATATTCTTACTTTTAAAACTGAATTTTTTTACGTTCGGTATAATTGCTTTTTTGAATCCTAATTTTTCAGCTTCTTTTATTTTATCTACTAATCCTGAAACAGGTCTAACTTCTCCTGTAAGACCTATTTCACCAATTACTATTGTATCTTTACTCAAAGCTTGGTTATTTAGACTACTAACTAAAGACATAGCAATTCCGAGGTCTGTGGAAGTATCATTTACTTTTAGTCCACCGGCTATATTCAAAAATACATCATATTTATAGAACATTGCACCTATTTTCTTTTCTAACACAGCAATTATCATCTGTAATCTTCTATTATCGAAGCCAGTTGCAGTTCTCTGAGGAACCGAAAAACCTGTAGGAGATACCAATGTTTGCACTTCAATTAGTAATGGTCTATTTCCTTCAGTCGATGCAACAGTAATAGTACCAGGTTCATTATCAGTAGAATTAGAAAGAAAATATTCTGAAGGATTAGTCACTTCTTCAAGTCCCTTTTCGGACATCTCAAATATCCCAATCTCATTAGTAGAGCCATATCTATTTTTTATTGTTCTTAATATTCTATAGTTTTGTCCTTTACTTCCTTCGAACTGTAAAACTGTATCAACCATATGCTCTAATATTTTAGGACCAGCTATAGCCCCTTCCTTATTAATATGACCAATTGTAAATATTGGTTTATTCAATCTTTTAGCCAATTGCATTAGTTTAGCTGTACATTCGCGTACTTGCACGAAACTACCTGGTGTAGATTCTATATCACTAAGATAAACAGATTGTATAGAATCAACAATTGCTAATCCGCAATTATCGCTATTAATCGCATCTATTATTTTATTTAATTCCGTTTCAGCTATTATATTCAATTCGCCCGGTATATTTGTTAATCTTTCAGCCCTATGCTTTATCTGGGATAACGACTCCTCTCCTGTTATATATAAAGGCTTTCTTGATATCAAATGACGTGTCATTTGTAATGTCAATGTAGATTTACCTATACCTGGGTCTCCAGCAATAAGCACGAATGAACCAGGTATAATACCCCCTCCAAGTACTCTATCGAACTCACTTATGCCAGTTCTATATCTATATTCATCACCTGTTTCTATTTCAGATAACTTATGAACTTTTACAGTTCCTCTTTTATCTAAGTTGAGTTTTTTGGAATGCTTTCCTTCAACCTCAACTTCTTCGAATGAATCCCAACTTTCACAAGTTGTGCAGCGCCCCATCCATTTGGCCGATTCATATCCGCAATTTGAACAAATATACTTAAATTTCGTTTTCATTTTGTAAATTGTATGCTGTTATGCTTGATTGGAAAAAAAACGAATATAAGAAAAATTTTCTCAGTATAGTGCTCTTAGGAATTGTTTTAAGAGTATTATTTTTATTATTTATGGGGACTGAAGCTCAATCTGATTGGGAATATGGTATAATAGCTGAAAATATTGTCGATGGCAAAGGGTATTCGTTTTATTATTTTGATGTGGGAAAACTAACTCATGAAATAAAAGAAAACTCTAACCCTGCCCCATCTGCATATATGGCTCCAGGATATGTATTTCTTTTAGTTGCTATTAAATTCGTATCAAATAATAATTTAGAAAATTATATCGCATTTGTTGTAAATATTCTATTCTATATAGCAATTATGTTTTATCTGTTTAAGATAACCAAAATTCTATTCAATGATAAGGTTGCACTAACTTCTATATTAATCTACACGCTGATACCTGAGTTTATATATACAAGTTATTCTATTGGAACTACTCAGATATATCACTTATTTCTAACACTCATCATATTCTACTCGTTGAAAAGTACTATTAGTAGTAAATATACTTTACCCATCATATTCGGAATTGCTATTCTATTTAGGTTTGAATTATTTTTGCTCCTTATGATGATAGTTATTTTGATGTTGATAAGAAAGAACTATGCACAAGTGTTAATATTAATTTTAATACCCTGTATATTTCTTGCTCCGTGGGTAATACGAAATCAGCAAGCATTCAACGAGTTTATACCCTTCTCGACAACCGGTGGATTGAATCTTTACAGAGGAAGTAACGAAATAATGATTGGTGGTTGGCACAATTTCAACACATTGGAAAAGTTAAATAATTTCAAAGGGGATACAAGCAAAATCGAGTTATTCCTCGATGAGATGTATAAGGAAGAAGTCTTTAACTATTTAAAAAGTGATTATAAAAGAGCATCTATAAATTTTGTAAAGAAATTCTTTTATTACTGGTTTATCAATCCCAATGAAGAAAAGGCATTAAATATGATGTATATAGCACCTTGGTTTATATTGCTATCACTAAGTATAGTTGGATTTTTGAAGAGGAAGCGATTACCTACAATTATTACTACAATCCTAGTTTATCATACTTTATTGGCAATTATGTTCGTTCCGCTTCTTCGATATCAGAACATGATGAAAATAGTGTTAATTCCTATAGCAGCTTTTGGTTTTGTAGAGTTGATTAGAAAAAAAGAATAGATTATTCCTCTATAAATGTCTCTTCGCCACTATCAGATCCGAAAAGTGCCTCTACATAATTCACAGCATCGAAAGGTTGTAAATCTGTAATCTTTTCACCCACACCAATGTAACGAACAGGTATTTTTAATTCATCAGCAATAGCTATAACTATTCCACCTTTTGCAGTTCCATCTAACTTTGTCAAAACAATACCAGTAATATTTGCTACTTTCGAAAATTCTTTTGCTTGTTGCAATGCATTTTGTCCAGTTGTTCCGTCGAGAACCAAGAAAACCTCGTTGGGTGCATCATCTCTGTGCTTTTTCATAACTCTTCCCATCTTCTCTAACTCATTCATCAGGTTCACTTTGTTGTGTAATCGACCAGCTGTATCAATTATTACAACATCACTTTCATTTTTAATAGCCGATGCCATTGTCTCATAAGCAACAGAAGATGGGTCGGAACCTTGTGACTTTTGGACAATATCTACACCTGCTCTTTGAGACCAAACTTCAAGTTGCTCGTTAGCAGCAGCACGAAATGTATCTGCTGCTCCTATTATAACTTTTTTACCAGCATTTTTGTAGTTGTATGCTAGTTTACCAATTGTTGTTGTCTTACCAGCTCCATTTACTCCAATTACCATAATAGAATGTGGTTTCTTTGATTCATCTATATAGTAATCTTTATCTGCTTGTGCGCTTTCAGTTTTAATTATTAGATTTAGAATTTCTTCTTTTAGTATTTTATAAAGGTCTTCTGCATTCTGAAAATCTTCTTTCTTTACTCTTTGTTTTAATATTTCAATTAACTTTTCAGATGTAGATACACCAATATCTGAAGTTATAAGGATTTCTTCAACTTCGTCTAGCAGATCTTGGTCAATTTTTCTTCCTTTTAGTAGCTTAGATAATCGATCAGAAAATGATTTCCTAGTTTTTTCTAGTCCTTCTTTTAACCTATTGAAGCCAACGGCTTCAGTAGTTTTCTCTACTGTCTCTACTATCTTTTTCTTAAACTTATCGAAAAATCCCATGTTGAAGTCTTATTTTGATTTTAATATTTTGTACGCTTTAAGTACGTAAATTACAAAAGAATATATAAAAAATAAGGCAGTTAATGCTGAACCATAACTATAAAAGCCATCCCACTCCATTAAAATACCTATTAATACTATCGCAGCAACGTTAACTGCAATTTTGCCAGTCATATTAGACGCTACAACAATTCCAGTTTTAGATTTTATATAAATACCACCTAAAAAGATTAGTATATCTCTTCCTATGATAATAAAAGCTAGATATTGAGGTATCAACCCTTGTAATATCATGATAACCGCGGCAGTGCCAAAGAAAATTTTATCAGCTAATGGATCAAGTACTTTACCTAAATCCGTTATTTCTTCTCTACCTCTAGCAAAATAACCATCAAGATAATCTGACAATATTGCTAATCCACCAATTATCAATGTCATTACAACATTATTATCTAGTAAATAAATAGCCAATGGTATAGATAGGAAAATCCTACTAAAACTTATGATATTCGATATATTGAATATTATTTTCAGTTTTAACTATTAGTTTTTATGAAAAAATCAACTGTTTTATCAATTCCCTCTATAAATGAAACTTTAGGATACCAGTTGTGATTTATACGAAATTTTTCGAATGAACAAACACTTCTTCTCTGCTCACCCATCTTTGCAGGGCCATGAAACTCTTCAAGAGTACTTTTAGTTTTATTTCTAAGTACTTCGAATATATGATTTACATTAGTTTCTATTCCTGTAGTAACATTATAAATACCGTTTACATCTTCATTCAATGCGCATACATTCGCTTCAACTACATCAGATATATAGATATAATCCCTTGTAATCAAACCATCACCATTTATAGTAGGTTGATCTCCATTAATAAGCTTATTTGCAAATATAGCTATAACCCCAGCTTCACCATTTGGATTTTGTCTAGGCCCGAATACATTGCCATATCTAAGAGCTACGTAATCAATACCATATACTTGTTTATAGTAGTATAAGTAATATTCATTTGTGAGTTTACCTATTCCGTATGGAGACACTGGATTCGTTGGATGATCTTCTGAACAAGGGAATTCACTTTGTTCACCATAAACAGTACCACCAGATGAGGCAAAAGTTATTTTTTTAACTCCATAATTCTTGCAATTCTCATAAAGGTTAAGTGAACCAATAATATTATTAAGTGCATCGAATTTAGGGTCATTTACTGATACTCGAACATCCATCTGAGCGGCTTGGTGCGAAAGTACATCAAAATTGCCTTCTGCAAATACTTTTGAAATGGATTCATCTTTTATATCCATTTCTATAAACTTAGCTTTTTGATTAATATTTTCTTTTTTTCCAGTGGAAAGATTATCGATAATTGTAACATTATGACCTAGTTCAAGGTATTTGTCAACGATATGGGAGCCAATAAATCCTGCTCCGCCTGTAACTAATATATTCATAAAATAGTATATAGAATGTACGAAAATTTGTAATTATACGTCTTATTAAAAGAGTTATTTTTTAGAATACTAATTTAACCATAAAAAAACAATATGCACTATACTATTCCTATTAGCCAAGGTCAACGAAAATTAATAAAGTCACTTTATAGAAAAGATAAACGCGAAGAGCATGACCTATTCATTGCGGAAGGTATTAAGTTATGTGAGGAGCTACTTGATAGTGATTACGATGTTATCCAAGTCATAGTTAGAGAATCGCCTTCACAAAAAATAATAGAACTAGCAGACGAATATAATAATATAGGAGTTCCAATATATACAGCACCTAAACATAAGTTTCGACAACTTGTTAAACAGACATCACCCGAAGGTATCATAGCAGTTGTTGGTTTAAAGGAATTAGACTTTTTACCCAATGAGTCATTTATTGCTTTGGATGGCGTTTCTGATCCTGGTAATGTAGGTACTATTATTAGAACTGCAGATTGGTATGGGATAAAACAAGTTTTCCTTGGAGCTGAAAGTGCTGATCAATTTGGTCCTAAAGTTGTTAGATCATCTATGGGTTCAGTATTCAGATTAAAAGTTTTATATAAGGATAACTTAGCTGAATTTTTAAAAGAAAATTTTAGTGACGTAGATATTTTTGCTGCTGATAGTAAAGCAAAGACTCCAGTCGAAGAATTAAAACATAATGGTAAATTCGGAATTGTCTTTGGTAGCGAATCTCATGGATTGAGTAAAGAGTTAAATGATTTAGTCAAAGATAAATATGTATTGGAAGGTATAGGTAGTTCAGAATCTCTGAATGTAGCAGTTTCTGCAGGTATTTCTCTACATTATTTTGCAAAAAATGGTAAATAAGTATATATTGTAAAATATAAACTATAGTAATTGTAAGAAATGAGTACAACACTAGCATTAATAATAATTGCAGCTTTGAGTTATTTGGTAGGTTCAATACCTATAGCAGTAATTGTTAGTAAGAAATTATACGGATTCGACATTCGTGACAAAGGTAGTGGTAACATGGGAAGTACCAATGCTTTTAGAGTGATGGGATGGAAAGTGGGTGTATTAGTACAATTACTTGATATAGCTAAAGGTGTTTTCGCAGTTGTCGTAATTGCTGGTGTACTAGGTTCAGAGTTAACTATTCCTAATATGACTACCTTTGAAGATTTTACATTGATTAAACTAATGGCAGGGATATTTGCAGTATTAGGACATATTTTTTCTGCATTCGTTAATTTTAGAGGTGGAAAAGGAATAAATACTGCCGCTGGAATGCTTATCGGAATTGCTCCGATAGATGCAGGAGTAGCAGTAATTTTCTTTTTGGTTGCTGTAGCATTTTCTGGTTATATTTCTTTAGGTTCGATACTTGCAGCCTTTACTCTTCCCTCTTCTATGATATTTAGATATAATATTCTACATGATTCTATACCTGGCTATGGTACTATAGTGTATTTCTTATTAGGGCTTTTCTTGCTAATAGTTTATACACATAGATCTAATATAAAAAGACTATTAGAAGGTACTGAGAACCGCTTCCCTAAATTACAAATATTCAAAAGATCTGGATAACTGAGTAATACGAATTGACTAATTTGAACAAACAAAAAAATATAGCTGTTGTGGGTGCTGGTGGCTGGGGTACTGCTTTGGCTATGGTACTTAGTGCAAACTTTGAGACTGTATTACTTTGGACTAGAAATGAAGATCAGGCAAATGAAATCAACAAGAAAAGAACAAATAGTAAATACCTTACTGTTACAGATATCCCATCTAATATAATCGCTTCTTCAAATCCGAATGATATAAAAGATATTAATATAATAGTTAATGCTGTTCCTACTCAGTATATAAGGGAATATTATAAGAAATATAGTCTTGATATCAAGAATAAATATATTATAAATTCTTCAAAAGGAATTGAGAATAATTCGAATAAGACTATTTCAGGCATTTTCAAAGAGGTTTATAGTATTGATGAAAAACATTTCGCAGTACTAACTGGACCTAGCCATGCTGAAGAAGTAAGTTTAGAAATACCTACAACAGTAGTAGTAGCATCAGAATCTGACGAATTTGCTAAATTTGTTCAGGAGATATTCTTAACAAACTATTTCAGAGTCTATACATCTAATGATGTAATTGGTTGTGAGATAGGTGGGTCTCTTAAAAATGTTATAGCTATAGCCGCAGGTATAATTGATGGTATGGGGTTAGGCGATAATACTAAAGCAGCATTATTAACTCGCGGTTTAGCTGAAATTGCCAGATTAGGAGAAGCTATGGGAGCAAAACACCAAACATTTTCAGGACTTTCTGGACTAGGTGATTTATTTGTAACATGCGATAGTAAACATAGTAGAAACCGTAGATTTGGTGAGCGTATCGGAAAAGGTGAAAAGGCTGAGGATATATTATCCGAATCAAAGATGGTAGCTGAAGGTGTTTTCACTTCAAAATCTGCTTATGATCTTAGTAAGCAGTACAAAATTGAAATGCCAATCACAAGAAAAGTTTATAAAACTTTATTCGAAAACAAGAACCCAAAAGAAGCTATAAAAGACTTAATGAAAAGAGATGCAAAGAATGAATGGTATAGCTAGTACATTAATTTTTATACTTATTTTAACATCTTCTTTGATTTCTAAATCACCAGTTCACTGGGCAAAAAAAGTTGTTTCCTTTACAAGTCAAGCTGGTGAAAAGCAATTTTCTGCTAATCAAGCATTAGGACCTCCTAGTACATATTCAAACGATAAACTACCTACTTCATGGATGCCTACAATTACTTCAAATGAAAATTATGAGAGTATTTTACTAGAATTTGACTGTAAAGAAAATACATCTTATTTGTTTATTAATATACCCATTGGTAGTCAGGCTTTAGAAAGTGTAAATATAATAAGTAAGGAAAGTATAGAGACTAGCGTTTTATATTCTGAAAATATAATAAATAGTGAAAAGGGTAGATTTACTATTAAACTCCCTAATCCAACCTATGTTCAGAATATAAAGCTTTATTTTGACTTAGTAAATACTAAATCTGAAGTATTATTAGATGCAGTAGGAATTGGTAATGATACATTAGATGTTTGGACAATAAATGTCGTTAGTGACAAACTTTTTTCATCTTTTCCTGAAAATATGGGTACAAGAATAAACTCGGCTTTTTCTGAATTAGCACCAATTATTTCTGCTGATGGGAGAAAACTATTCTTCACAAGAGATGAACATCCAGAAAACATAGGAATTGATAAAAATCAAGATGTTTGGTTCAGTGAATTAGATACAGAAGGCAGATTTTCACAAGCTATGAATTTATACGAACCTGTTAATAATAAAAACAATAATTTCGCATTTTCTACTAATACTGATGGAACAATGTTATTAATGGGTAGAAGTAATAAATTCAAAGACTTGTCATCATTATCTTTTGTTAAATATGATAATAATAGTTGGTCTGATTTACAAAAATTTGACTTTACTAAAATTGGTAATAAAACAAGCTTTGTTAATTTTTCACTTTCCCAAAGTATGAATACTATGTTTATATCGATGGAAAGAGAGGATTCTTATGGTGGCTTAGACTTATATTACACTTCACTTACTGACAGTGGATGGACTGAGATTAAGAATTTAGGACCAACAATAAATACTGCTGCTGATGAGATAACTCCATATATTTCTAACGATAACAAAACGCTATATTTTGCTACAAATGGTAAACCGGGTTTTGGGAATATGGATTTATTTATGACCAAAACTGATGATAACTTTAGAAGCTGGAATGAACCAAAAAACTTAGGCAATGAAATTAATACAGATGGTTGGGAAGCATATTTTACAATTTCATCTCAAAATGATTATGCATATTTCGTATCATCAAAAAATTCAATAGGAAAGGAAGATATATTTAGAATTAGATTACCTTCGGAAATAAAACCAGAAGAATCACTAATAGTTAAAGGAATGATTACTGACGAAATTCGAAATAAGCCAATAGGTACTAGAATAGAATTTAGAGATTTAAGCACTAATTCTCTTGTAGGGTTAGCTTTTAGTGATTCTATAAATGGGTATTATCAGCTAACATTACCACTAAATTCTAATTATGGAATGTATGCAGTTGCTGAAGGTTATTACTCATTGAGTAAAACAATTATAACAGACAGTTCAGTCAACGGTATTCTAAAGTTAGATCTGAGCTTAAAACCAATTAAAATAGGTGAAACTTACAAATTAGCAAATATATTTTTTGAATTTGGTAAAAGTGATTTAAATGAAAAATCAAATAGTGAATTACAAAGACTAATCAAATTTTTAAATCAAAATAAGAGTTTTGATATTTTAATTTTAGGCTATACTGATGAGATAGGAAGTGAGTTGAGAAATATGAAGTTATCTGAATCGAGAGCCAAGTCAGTTTATAATTATCTTATTTCTAATGGAATAGACAAAGATAGATTAACTTACAAAGGTAAAGGTGAGTTAAAGTCAGATAAAAATGGTAAATTAGAGAACAGTAGAAAAGTAGAATTCAAAATAATAAGGGATAGTAAATGATACTTAATGTGAATATAGACCATGTAGCTACGCTTCGCAATGCAAGGGGTGGCACAGAGCCAGAAGTATTAGAAGCAGCTCTTATAGCTGAATCTGCTGGTGCGCAAGGTATTGTATGTCATCTACGCGAAGATAGAAGACATATCAAAGATACAGATGTTTATACATTAAAAAACAATATTTCTACCCGACTTGACTTAGAAATGGCTATGTATGATGACATTATTGCCATTGCTCTAGACGTTGTACCTGATCTAGTAACTATTGTTCCAGAAGGGAGACAAGAGCTAACAACCGAAGGTGGACTAGATGTGATTTCTGTACAACACGAATTAATTACACTTTGCAAAAAAATGCATGATAAGGGAATCGAAGTGAGCCTTTTCATAGAACCAGATAAAACAGCCGTAGAAATAGCTAAAAGTGTAGGAGCAGATATGGTTGAACTACATACTGGAACTTATGCAAATCTAACCGAACTTTCTCGCCAAAATGGTGAATTAATAAGAATAAACGAAGCAACATTATTTGCTGATTCTATTGGACTAAAAGTAGCAGCTGGTCATGGATTAAATCTAGATAATACTGCTAATATTGCTAAAATCAAACAAATACATGAGCTTAGCATTGGTCATTCTATTATTTCTAATTCAATCAAATATGGATTGGAAGCTACTGTTAAAAAATTCATTACTATAATAGAATCCCAATAAAGAAAACAAAGTTATTGTATGTGCGGAATAGCAGGCGTTGTAGACTTCAGAACTAATAGTAGTATTACACCAAGATTACTTCAAATTATGGGCGATGAGATTATACATCGTGGACCTGATGCTGGTTCTATTTGGAGTTCTGAAAACAATAAATGCGGTTTTAGTCATAGAAGATTATCAATTATTGATCTTTCAGATGCCGGAACTCAACCTATGTCCACTTCAGATGGACGTTACACAATAGTATTCAACGGTGAGATATACAATTTCCAAGAAATCAAAGACGAACTAGAATCCAAAGGTTTGAGGTTTATATCAGGGTCAGATACAGAAGTACTTATAGAAGGATATAAGTATTATGGTAAAGAAATTATAGATAAGCTAATAGGTATGTGGGCATTTGCCATCTGGGATAGTGAAGAAAATGAACTATTCGCGTGTAGAGATAGAATCGGTGTTAAACCATTTTATTATTATTACCAAGATGGTCTTTTCATATTTGCATCTGAAATAAAGGCGATCCTAACTCATCCTGAAGTTAGCAGAGAACTTAACTATAATGAGTTACCAAACTATCTAACTTATGCTATGTCTAGCAAGAAAGAAAGTCTGTTCGCAGGTATAAAAAAACTTGAATCTGGCTCATTGATTACTCTGAATAAAAGTGGAATGGATTGGAGGAAGTATTGGACTCCCCTAACAAAGATTAATAATAATATTAGTTTTGAAGATGCCGGTCAGGAGACCGTTAGATTACTCAGAGAAGCTGTCAAATCAAGAATGATATCAGATGTTCCTTTTGGTGTATTTCTAAGTGGTGGAATAGATTCTAGTTTGAATGTTGCATTAATGGCAGAGTTGATGGATAGACCAATTGACACATATACAGTTGGCTTCAAAGAATTAGAACAATACAATGAGCTAAAATACGCTAGAAAAGTTGCTAAACAGTTTGGTACCAATCACAGAGAAATTCTTATTGATGATAAGGATTGTAAAGAAATTATAGACGATATTGCATGGCACACTGATGAACCGAATGGCGATCCAGTTTGTATGCCTCTTTATTATCTTAGTAAATTGACACACGAGTCAGGAACAACTGTAATACAAGTTGGTGAAGGTAGCGACGAGCAATTCGTTGGTTATAGTTGGATGTTACAAGGTTATAATCTCCAAAATTCTTATTGGAAATATTACCAAATGTTACCCAAAGCTTTGCGTAAGACTGGGTACAAAATTGCAACTAAATTCAATCCAATACTTAATCAAGATCTAGCCTTCGAGTATTTACGTAGAGCAAGTTATGATGAGGAATTTAGCTGGAGTGGTGTTCCTATGTTCGGTCAATTTTCAATTGAAAACATGAGAAATGACGATAGGCTTGATCCTTCAATTCCCTATCAGTATGCGAAATCACTCTATAATGAGATTGAAAATATAAAAACTGATGCTGAGTATTTCGAAAAGATAATGTATATAGAGCAGCAACAACGATTAGCTGAAGTTCTTCTTATGAGAGTTGATAAGATAGGAATGGCTCATCATTTAGAAGCCAGAGTGCCATTCTTAGATCATAGACTAGTGGAATTCACTACTTCACTGCCAGATAGAATAAAAGTACCTGATAAGAAAGAACCGAAATCTTTGCTGAAAAAAGCTATTTCAGGTATTTTGCCTGATGATATTATTTATAGAGAGAAAATGGGATTTGCAGCTCCTGTTCATGATTGGTTCCGTGGTCCTTGGAAAAAACTAGCTCACTACCATCTATTCGAATCTAAATTTGCCAAAACGGGTATTATCAATAATGAGTTCAAACGTAACCTCATAAAAGTACACAATTCCGGTAAAAAACGTGGCTCTCACATTTACAACCTTGTCGCATTGAGCGCTTGGTACGAAAGATATTTCTAGTCTCTATTTTGCATAAAGGTTTTTATAAAAATCTTTAAATTCTTCCTCTTTCCCTGCTTTAACTTTAACTATTGCATGTTTCTGATTCTGATAAATTTTATCAGTTAAACCTTCATAATAACTCAACATTCTATTATCGCAAAGTATATATGATTTTTTATATAAATCAGTTAGACCGTATTTATACTTCAAACTTAGTCCATATTGTTCAATATACTCGTCTTCCCTATCAAAATTTTTCTGTGTAACAAATCTAAGTCCCGAGTATTTATAAGATTCAGCATTAATAGTCATTTCTGAAGATTTTCCATCGAAAATCACTGGATTACTAATATGATATTTGAGATAGTTTATACATTCTTCAAAACTAGAGTTTACTTCATTATAATGGTTTAACCTAGATCGACTATGTAAGTATCCTGAGTTCAATCTATCCCAATAAACCTCAACTAAAGATGTCGCACGTGCTTCTCGTCTGAAATTCGTATTCGGATCTATATTATCATAAGGATATAATAAAAAGAATGCTATCTGAAATAATATAACACTATAAAGTAGTTTAAAGCCTTTAATATTATTGAAATATATTATTCCTAGAATAAGAATAATAGAAGTGTAGATTAAAAATATATAACCTTTCGAATAGTGTCCAAATATAAAGAATAGTAATGCTGGAACTAACCAAAAAAGATTAAATACAATACCCTTATTTATTATAATTTTTGTGAATTTGCGCTTGATTCCTAAATATGTGAATACTGCAAATACTGGTATTAAGAAAGTAATAGCATAAGCCACAAATCCAGCCATATTCTTAACAGGTCCGATTGGTGGCATTGGACTATGAGTGTCATACAACTTCAGATAAGCTGCAAATCCACCTACTGAGTTAAGCAAAGGTAAAAGCCAAAATGCTGTTACTAATAATCCGAAAAAATTAGCCAGCGCTAATACTTTCGATGATAATCTACCTTCTCTTGCATATACATAAGTTATATAGAAGTAGAGCGGGATTAGAAAGAATGCTGAGCTCATTCGAATACCACCCATAACAGAGATAAGTGGAAGAAAATAAAAATATGTGCTCCGTTTATAGAAGAGTAACGCAATTAACGATGAAAAGAAAAGATCATATACATAGGATTCGGGAGTACATTGATAAAACCATATAAGCGGATTAGTGAATAATAGTATCACTAGCCAAAACGATTTTTCTTCATTGAAATGAAATAAGAAAAGCTTGAAGATAATCAATGCGGATAGAGATGAGAATGCTAAAACTAGTAATTTCATAGAAATAAAAGAATCTTTAGTAACTATATTCACAAAAGCTATAGTCTTGACTAAGACATAGTACCCTGGTAAATGTGGTCTTGATTCTTCAATATTATAATCTTGAGCTGCAAGTGCAAAACCTGCATCATCATCTGATAGAAAAACATTGTAGTCTAAAAAGAATGCAAATCTGGTAATAAATACGACTATTATTATTAATACTGGATAAAAGTATCGAATCTCTTTGTTCATTTATTCTCTTAATCGTTATATTTACCAAAATAGAAATCCAAATTAAAAAAAATAGGTTAGAATATGTTCAGTAATATTGATGATAAATTCATTCAATATAAATATTCCACATTTATAAAGAAATTTCTTATACTAGTTTCTTTGCCTTTAATGGTTAGTTGTAGTTCTATTCCTGGATATTATCCAATAGTGCTTTCAAAAGTCGATAATAATTTTAATTCGGATGGAAGAATAGAAATTGATAATATTGGAAATGAATTTTTGAATCTTTATTCAGATGAAATAATTTCTACTTCTTGGGAATTTAAAGAGGAAAATATACTGGTTTCTATAGAGAATCTCTCTGATAATAATTTGACTTTAAACTGGAAATTTCTTTTCCATTTAGATAGACATAACGATGAATTTGATATTATGAGGTCAAATCACTATTTTTTTGAATCGAATGAAATTAGAACACCTTTATTATTTAAGCCAAATGATAAAGTTCAATTCATTCTTGCAAAGCGTTATTTTGGATGGAGGGAAGGTACAAGCATTCTACCTTCAAGTCATTCTAACGAAGAAGATATAAAAGAATATAAAAACGAATATAAATACAGAAAAATAAGAGTTAATTTACCTTTTACGGTAGATAATAAATATTTAGAATATCTATTTACATTTGATGTAAAAGACTTTGTAATAAAAGAAGAAATAAATAATTAATTATAATAAATAGGTCAGAATATGTACGGAAGTATCAAAGATTATCTAAAATCTGAAATTGAAACACTAAAAGAAGAAAAACTTTATAAAACAGAAAGACGAATAGATTCAGCTCAATCATCTGAAATAACGGTAAATGGCAAGCAAGTTCTGAACTTCTGTGCCAATAATTATTTAGGTCTATCTTCACACCCTAGAATAGTCGAAGCAGCTCACAAAGAGATGGATAAGAGAGGTTACGGATTATCATCTGTTCGATTTATCTGTGGTACTCAGGATAGTCACCTAGAATTAGAAGAAAAAATATCTAAGTTTCTAGGAACTGAATCGACAATACTTTTCAGCTCTTGTTTTGATGCCAATGGTGCATTCTTTGAGCCTTTCTTTGGACCAGAAGACGCTATTATCACAGATGCACTTAATCACGCTTCTATTATAGATGGTATTAGACTAAGTAAAGCACAAAGATGGATATATAAGCACTCTGACATGAGAGATGTGGAGGAATTAGATGAAGCTACTGGTAAAACTGCAAAAGGATTAGAAAAGTGCTTGCAGGAAGCTAAAGATTGTAGATTCAAAGTTATTGCAACTGATGGTGCTTTCTCAATGGATGGTGATATAGCCAAGTTAAAAGAAATATGTGATTTGGCAGATAAATACGATGCACTTGTAATGGTAGATGATAGCCATGCTACAGGATTTATGGGTAAAACTGGTCGAGGTACTCACGAGCAATTTGATGTAATGGATAGAGTAGATATTATCACTACAACTTTCGGTAAGGCACTAGGCGGTGCTTCTGGTGGATGTATCTCAGGTCGTAAAGAAATGATAGAATGGCTACGTAACAAAGGCCGTCCGTATCTATTCTCTAACTCATTAGCTCCTGCTGTTGTTGGCGCTACTTCAGAAGCAATCGATATGATAACAGAGTCAACTGCATTGCTAGACCAAATCAGAAAGAACACTAAAAGATTTAGAGATGACCTAAATGCTGCTGGATTCGACATAATAGAGAGCATACACCCTATTGTTCCGATTATGTTCCGTAACTTCGACGATAGTGCTAAGCTAGCCGTTAAGTTTGCAGATAGAATGCTTGAAGAAGGTATATACGTTATCGCCTTCTCATTCCCAGTAGTGCCTAAAAAAATGGATAGAATTAGAGTGCAGCTCTCTGCTGGACATACAGATGAGCAAGTTACTAAAGCTATAGAGGCATTTATAAAAGTCGGTAAAGAACTGAATGTCATCAAATGATAAAAAGTTAACTGAAGGCCGCGATTACTATATAGATGATCGCGGTTATTTCGTATTCACAGAAGAATATCACAAAAAACGTGGCTGGTGTTGCAAATCTGGCTGCAAGCATTGCCCTTATGGTTATGAGAAAAAACAATAATGTATAAACTATTCAAAAATATATTAATCTACGGTTTCTGTATAGGCGGTTTAGCACTCGCCATATACTTCAAGGACTTGGGTAATAATCTATTAGCTCTGATATTCTTAATAATATCGGTTGGGTACTTAATGTCTGCTATATTCAGAAAAAGCCAGAATAAAGTGCTAAACTTCGTAATAGATTTAACAATTATAACTGGCTTCACTTGTTTGATAAGCTATATACTGATTGATTTGCTGAGATAGTTAACTTAAAAAAAAGGCCACCCTCGGGCAGCCTTTCATTCAAATTCTTTTTATTATCTATATTACATTTTTACAGGTACGTGAAGTGGGAAACCACTAGTAAATTCGTGTACTTCATTTTTTATAGTTTCTATAACACTCTCATTATCAGCGTTTGATATAGCTCTGTCGATA